>NZ_JBEZLA010000026.1:0-90212 GCF_040651925.1 Streptomyces sp. NPDC048349
CCCGTACTGGACGTACTTGGGCTTTCGGCCGGTGCGGCGAGAGTGCGTGCCGGGCACCGCGACGCCGCGGACCTCCGTCAGACACCCCCTAGCGCTCGCGGGGCTGGGCGAAGCGGACCATGTTGCCGGACGGGTCGCGGAAGGCGCAGTCGCGCACGCCGTAGTGCTGGTCGATCGGTTCCTGCAGGACCTCGCCACCGGCCGCCCTGACCTGCTCGAAGGTGGCGTCGCAGTCGTCGGTGGAGAAGATCACGCCGCGCAGCAGGCCCTTGGCCAGCAGTGCGGCCATGGCCGTCCGGTCGGCCGCTGAGGCGTTGGGGTCGGCGAGCGGAGGTTCGAGGACGATGGCCACGTCCGGCTGCGCGGGCGACCCGACGGTCACCCAGCGCATCCCCTCGTACCCGACGTCGCCCCGCACCTCCAGGCCGAGGGCGTCGCGGTAGAAGGCGAGCGCCTTGTCGTGGTCGTCGACGGCGATGAAGCACTGGGAGAGTGTGATGTCCATGGCGTCGACGCTACGAGCCTTCGACGGGCAGCGCTTCTCCGATCCTGACCGGTTTCACGCGGCCGGGCCGCCGGGCCCCTGGCCGTATCGTGGCTTCCCGCCAACTATCTTTCCTTTTCGGCGAGTTGCGGGTTCGCTGACCTATGTTCCGTGGGGCACACCCTTTCGCCCCAGGAGGTCAGATTGCAGTCCAGGCGCTTCCCCGCCCTTCCCCGCCCGTTACGCCGTTCCCGCCTGCTCATAGCCTTCGGCCTCGGCTCGCTGCTGATCGGCCTGACGCCGTGGCTCGGGGTCGCGGGTCCGGCCGCGGCCGGCCGCGCGCCGGCGCCCCGGCCCGCGCCCGTCCCCCTCGACCAGCAGACGGCGGTGCAGTCACCGCACCACGGCATCGCGCCGGCGAACGCCATGGAACCCACGGCCCCGGTCCTCGACCGGACCGGCTGGACCGCCACCGCGAGCGACGAGGAGACCGGCGGCGAGAACGGCCGCGCGGCCAACGTGCTCGACGGCAACACCGCCACCATCTGGCACAGCACGTGGACGGGGACCCCCGCCCCGCTGCCGCACACCATCACCCTCGACATGCAGCGCACCACGGTCGTCTCCGCGCTCGTCTACCACCCCCGCACCAACAGCGCCAACGGGCGCGTCGGTGAGTACTCCATCAGCGTCAGCACCGACGGACGCGGCTGGGGCAGCCCGGTCGCCACCGGCACCCTCGCGGACGACGCCGGCGCGAAGACCCTCGGGTTCGCCCCGCAGGGAGCCCGGTTCGTACGCCTGACCGCGTTCACCGAGGCCGGCGGCCGCGGGCCCTGGACCTCCGCCGCCGAGATCAACCTGCTGGGCGACCCCGGCACCCCGGCCGCCACCGTCGACCTCTCCCGGGCCGGCTGGACCGCCACCGCGAGCGACGAGGAGACCGGCGGCGAGAACGGCCGCGCGGCCAACGTGCTCGACGGCAGCGCCGCCACCCTCTGGCACAGCACGTGGACGGGGACCCCCGCCCCGCTGCCCCACAGCATCACCATCGACATGCAGCGCACGACAGCGGTCTCCGCGCTCGTCTACCACCCGCGCGCCGACGGGGCCAACGGCCGGGCAGGTGCCTACACCGTCACCACCAGCACCGACGGCACGGCATTCGGCGCACCGGTCGCCGCGGGCACCTGGCGCGACGACGACACCGTCAAGACCGCCACCTTCACCCGCACCGAGAACACCCGCTTCATACGCCTGACCGTGACCACCGAGGCCGGCGGCCGCGGCCCGTGGACCTCGGCCGGCGAGATACGCCTGAGCGGACCGGCCGCCCCGGCCGTCCACGGATCCTGGGACCGGATCATCGGCTTCCCCCTGGTGCCCGTGGCCACCGCCGTCCTGCCGGGCGACAAGCTGCTGGCCTGGTCGGCGTACGCGGCCGACCGCTTCGGCGGCAGCAGCGGCTACACCCAGACCGCGATCCTGGACCTGAAGACCGGCAAGGTCACCCAGCGCCGCATCGACAACACCGGCCACGACATGTTCTGCCCCGGCATCGCCATGCTGGCCGACGGCCGGGTGCTGGTCACCGGGGGGAGCAACGCGCAGAAGGCGAGCATCTACGACCCCGCCACCGACGCGTGGTCCGCCACCACCAGCATGAACACCGCCCGCGGCTACCAGGCCATGACCCTGCTCTCCACCGGCGAGGCCTTCGTCCTCGGCGGGTCGTGGAGCGGAGCCGCCGGCGACAAGGGCGGCGAAGTCTGGTCGCCGGACACCCGCACCTGGCGCGCACTCCCCGGCGTCCCCGCCACCCCGGCGCTGACGGCCGACCCGGCCGGGCCCTACCGCGCCGACAACCACATGTGGCTGCACGCCACTTCGGGCGGCAAGGTACTCCAACTCGGCCCGAGCAAGCAGATGAACTGGATCTCGACCACCGGCCGGGGCAGCATCACCTCCGCCGGCACCCGGGCCGACAGCCCTGACGCCATGACCGGCAACGCCGTCCCCTACGACATCGGCAAACTGCTCACGCTGGGCGGCTCGCCCGCCTACGAGAAGACCCCCGCCACCCGGCGCGCATACACCGTGGACATCTCCGGCAACCAGGTCCGGGCCGCCCGCACCGGGGACATGGAGCACGCCCGCGCCTTCGGCAACAGCGTCGTCCTGCCCGACGGCAAAGTGGCCGTCTTCGGCGGACAGGCCTACCCGGTGCCCTTCAGCGACGCGACCTCCGTGCTGACGCCCGAGCTGTGGGACCCGTCGACCGGCCGCTTCACCCCGCTCGCCACCATGGCCATCCCGCGCAACTACCACAGCGTGGCCGGCCTCCTTCCCGACGGGCGGATCTTCTCCGGCGGCGGCGGCCTGTGCGGCGACTGCGCGACCAACCACGCCGACGGGTCCGTCTTCACACCGCCCTACCTGCTCAACGCGGACGGCTCACCGAAGCCGCGCCCCGTCATCACCGCAGGCGTGCCCCACAGGGCGGCCCCAGGGAGCACGCTCACGGTGAGCACCCGGGCCCCGGTGGCCTCATTCGTCCTGATGCGGGCGGCGGCCGCGACCCACTCCACCGACAACGACCAGCGGCGGGTCCCCCTCGCCTCCACCGCCACCGGAACCGGCGCGTACACGGTGTCCCTGCCCGCCGACACCGGCGTGCTGCTGCCGGGGACCTACATGCTCTTCGCCCTCGACGCCCAGGGGGTACCGAGCACCGCGGAGTTCGTCACCGTCTCCTGACCCCGCCGGCGGTGTCCGGCCCCGGCGCGGGGCCGGGCACCCGCCCGAACTGGCCCGCTCCTGCGGTCGTACCTATCGTGGGAGCAGCCCCAGACCAGGACCCAGCGCGCGGACGGGTGGATCGTGGACGGATCCGGGATCGACTACCAGGCGGTCTTCCAGGCCCTGCCGGCCGGGATCGCGCTGTTGACCCCCGATCTGGTGTACCTCGACGTCAACGAGGCGTTCCTGTCGATGTCCGGCCGTACGCGCGAGCAGATCATCGGACGCCACCTGTTCGACGTCTTCCCCGACAACCCCGACGATCCGGCCGCGACGGGCATGCGCAACCTGCGCGCCTCCCTCGAACGGGTCGTGGCCACCGGGGAGCGCGACACCATGGCCCTGCAACGCTACGACGTGGAATCCGCCGATCGGCCCGGGGTGTGGCAGGAGCGGTACTGGAGCCCCGTCAACGTCCCCGTCCTGGCTGCCGACGGCACCGTCGCGCTGCTGGTGCACCGCGTGGAGGAGGTCACCGAACTCATCCGGGTCCGCGGCGCCCACAGCGACGAGGACCGCGCCCGGGTCCTGGAGTCCGAGCTCTACACCCGCGGCCGCGAGCTCCAGGCGGTCAACGAACGCCTGCGCCGCGCCCACGCCCGTGAGCGGGAGGTGGCCCTCCACCTCCAGGAGGCGATGCTGCCCACGCCCGGCCCGCTCGGCCACCACCGGTCCGCCGTGCGCTACCTGCCCGCGACCGGAGCCCTGAACGTGTGCGGCGACTGGTACGACCTCGTGGACCTGCCCGGCCGCACCGCCGTCGCCGTCGGGGACGTCGTCGGCCACGGACTGCGCGCGGCCGGCGTCATGGGCCAGCTCCGCAGCGCCCTGTCGGCGGCCTCGCGCGTCGCCCAGGGCCCCGCCCAGGCCCTGGAGGGCCTGGGCCTGTACGCCCGCTCCATCGACGGCGCCGAGTCCGCCACCGTGGTGTCGGTCTTCATCGACTGGGACGGCCGCACCCTCACCTACAGCAGCGCCGGCCACCCCCCGCCCGCGCTCTGCGCCCCCGACGGAGCCGTGGCCTTCCTCGACCAGGCCACGGACCCTCCTTTGGGCGCCCGGCCCGAACACGCCCGCCGCCCCCAGGCCCGTACCGCATTCACCGACGGTTCCACGCTCGTCCTCTACACCGACGGACTCGTCGAACGCCGCCGCGAGGACATCGACGTCGGTCTCGAACGGCTCGCCGAAGCCCTCGCACGGCACCGCACCGCCGATCCCGACGCTCTCGCCGACGCCCTGCTGGCCGACCTCGTCCCGCCCGCCGGCATCACCGACGACACGGCTCTGGTCGTCCTGCGCCTGTGACGGCTCCGACTGCGGCGTGGGTCGTGGCTGCCGGCTGCTCCCGGTCTCAGCGCCAGGCGGGATGCCCTTCGGCGGCGGCGCCGGCGGTGACCGGGCGCTCGCCGGTACGGTCCGTCCGCACGGCCCAGATCACGGGCTTCTCGTACGGGCCGCGGACGAAGGCCACCCACGTGCCGTCGACGGACCAGGCGGGATCCATCTCGTGGGCGCCGGTGGCCACCAGGTCGCGGTCATCGGTGCCGTCGGCGTCCACGAGCCGGATGTCGCCCTGGGTCCCCGCGCCGTAGGTCCCCGCGGTGTACGCGAAGGTCGTGCCGTCGGGGGACCAGACCGGGTCGAGTGCCGGATGGGGCAGCCGGGTCACCTGCTGCGGTGCCCGCTCCGGCGCGGCGGGGTCGACCACGTGGATCTGCCAGTTCTCGGGCCCCGTCTGCAGACAGACCGCGATCCGCTTGCCGTCCGGCGACCAGGCGGGATCCTCCACCTGGCCCGTGCCGGAGGTGAGCTGGCGGGCGGAGCCGTCGGCGAGTTCGACCACGAACAGCTGCTGCACGCCGTCCTTCATGCGCAGTACGGCGAGCCGGCTGCCGTCCGGCGACCACGACACCCTGCCGCCGGCGATGGGGGCGACCCGGCGCGGGTTCGAACCGTCGGCGGCGGTGGTCCAGACGGCCGTGCCCTCGGGAGTGCTCCGGGTGAACGCGAACGACCTGCGGTCGGGGGACCACTGGGGCAGCATGTCGCACGCAGCGCCCGCGACGAGCCGTACGGGCGTGTCCGTCGAGGGGTCCCGGCGGGCGATGACACCGTGACAGGTCGCCGGCCAGCCGGCGGCGGTGTCCTGCCGGATCAACAAGGGGTCGGTCGGGAACGGGGCGGGGGACGGGGCGGCAGCGGATCCGGATCCCGTGCCCGTGGGGGCGGCGGCGGGCGCCTTGGCGTCGTCGCGGGCGGCGTCGGACCAGGGCTGCCACAGCAGCAGGCCGACGGCCGCCAGGGCGGTGACGAGCGCGGCGGCCGCCGCCGGCGCCCGGCGTCGCCGGGGCTCCGCGCCACCCGGCCGGTCCCGCGGGGGCGCGGGGGAGGGCGGCGCCGCGGTCCCGGTCACGGTCGGCGGCTGTTCGGTACGGGGCGCAGGGCCGTCGGGACGGGAAGCGTCCGGTGCCGTAAGGGGCTGGGTGCGGCCGGGCGCTGGGGTCGCCGGTTCCGTAGGGGGCTGGGCGCGGCCGGGCCCTGGGGTCGGAGGTGCCGTAGGGGGCTGGGTGCGGCCGGGCGCTGGGAGCGGAGGTGCCGTACGGGGCTGGGCGTCCTCGGGCAGGGGGGTCGGAGGTGCCGTCCGGGGCTCGGCATCGTCGGGGCGGGGAGTTGGCAGGGCCGTGCCGGGGGCCGTGCCGACCGGTGAGGGGACCTGCGGTGCCGGGGTGGCCCGCGGGGCATCCGGCGCGGTGGGGTGTGCGGCCGGTTCCGCCCGGGGGAGCAGCTGCGTGGCCGCGTCCGGGAGCCAGCCGTCGCCGGCCGGGTGGCGGACGGTCAGGCTGCCGAGGAAGGCCGTCGGGGTGGGCCGGGCCTCCGGGTCCTTGGACAGGCAGGCGCTGACGGCCGCGCGGAGTTCACGGGGGACGGCGGACAGGTCCGGCTCCTCGTGGACGACCTTGTAGTGGCGCGCCGCTGACGGGCCGTCGCCGAAGGGGGAGCCGCCCGCGGCCTGCGCGAGCACCACCCCCAGCGCGAACATGTCGACCGCCGGGGTGACCGCGCCGCTGGTGAGCTGCTCGGGTGCCAGGAACCCCGGCGTGCCGATCTGCAGGCCGGTCTGCGTCAGGGCCGTCCCGTCCAGAGCGCGGGCGATGCCGAAGTCGATGACGCGCGGCCCGTCCTCCGCGACGATGATGTTCGCGGGCTTGAGGTCGCGGTGGATGACCCCCGCCCGGTGGATCGCCTCGAGCGCCTCGGCCAGGCCGGCCGCCAGGACGGTGAGCGTGTCCAGGGGCAGCGACCCGACCCGCGCGAGCACGGCTTGCAGGGTGGGTCCGGGTACAAAGGCCGTGACCAGCCAGGCCGGATCCCCGTCCGGGTCGGCGTCCACGACCGGCGCGGTGTGGAAGCCGCCGACCCGCCGCGCGGCCGCGACCTCGTCGGCGAACCGGCGCCTGAAGCCGGGCTCGGTGCTCAGCTCGGGCCGTACGACCTTGACGGCCACCGCCCGGCCGGACCGGGAGCGGCCCAGGTAGACCACACCCATGCCCCCCTGCCCGAGCCGCCCCACCAGCCGGTAGCGGCCCTCGCCGACCGACCTGGGATCGCCCGCTTCGAGCGGCTTCATGGGTCCCCCGTTCCACAGCACGCGCGATGAACAGCCTCTCCCTACCGGTCGCGCCGCGTGCCCGTCAAGCGGGCCCCGGACGGCACGGCGCCCAGCGTCGGGGCCGGCCGCGGCCCCCCGGCCCACCGGTGCGGCCCCTGCCCGCTGGGCCCTCCACCTGCGCCGACCCTGCGGGTTTCCTTAGGGGAACCTGAAGAACGCCTCCGGAGGGCTCTTTTCGCTGGTCACCGCCCTAGGCTCGGTCGGACCGTCCTCCCCTTCTCTCTGTGAGGTCTTCAGGCATGAGCCGCAGCCGAACTCCCGGATCCGTGTCCCGCGTCGAGGCGCGACGGAAGAAGACGGTGCGCACGCGCATCGTGCTGTCCCTGACCGCGGCCGCCGCGGCGGTGGCGGTCGGGGTCGCGGTGGCCGACTCCGACGGCGGTGCGCGCGGGGACGAGCGGGTCGGTGGCGCCTCCGGGCCCCAGTCCGGGACTGCGGGTACCGGAAGCGGGGAGGCGACGGCCGCCCCCTCGCCCTCCCCTTCCGAGCTCACCGCCGACGCCGCTTCCGCGACGGGCGCGATGCCGTCCGGGACCCCGGGCGGCGACGCCACGGGATCCGCGGCTGCCACGCCGTCCGCGACCCAGGAGAGCAGTCCGGCCGCGCCGGCGGCGGCCCCGAGCCGCAAGCCCACGCGTACGTCCGCCGCGCCCGCCGGCGGCACCGGCGGTTCGGGCGGCTCCTCCGGCAGCGCCTCGGGCGACTCCGAGTCGGCGGTCCTCGCCCTGGTCAACAAGGAGCGGGCGGCGGCCGGGTGCGGGCCCCTGGCCGCGAACGCCCAACTGACCGCCGCGGCCCGGGCGTACAGCGACACGATGGCCCGCAGCGGCGTCATGTCCCACACCGGACCCGACGGGTCCACCATGACCACCCGCGTGGAAGCCGCCGGCTACGGGTGGTCCCGCCTGGGCGAGAACATAGCCCGCGGCCAGGCGGACGCCGACGCGGTCATGAACGCGTGGATGAACAGCCCCGGCCACAGGGCCAACATCCTCAACTGCGCCTTCCGGGAGATCGGCATAGGCGTCCACAAGGGCGACGGGGGCCCGTGGTGGACGCAGAACTTCGGTACGCCGAAGTAGGACCCCCCACCAGAACCGGCCCACCGGCCCCGGCCCACCGGCCCACCGGCCCGCCGAGCACCCCACGCCCTCCGACCCGTACGCGGTCCGGAGGGCGTCGGCGTCGGCGTCGACCCCCGGCTTCCCGTACAGGATCGGCCGTACGAGCGGGCCGTACGAGAGAGCCGTACGAGCGGGCCGTACGGGTCGAACCGGCCCGCCGGGGCCCGGCCGGAGCGCTCGGGGGGAGGCGGTGACGGGCGGCCCGGCGCGTCGGCCACTATGGGGCCGTGCCTCGAATTCCGCGCTACCTGCTCATATGGCTGTCCTGTACGGCCGCCAGCGTGACCGCCGTGCTCGGCACGGTCCAGTTCGTGGTCGGCTCGACCCGGCATACGCCCCCGGTCGCGCGGTCCGCCCCGATGGTCTTCGACTCCCCGCCCGCCTGGCAGGCGGGGCAGGGCCAGTCCCCGAGCCCGTCCCCGAGCGCGTCCGCGGGCGGTTCGCCCACCGCGACCGAGCGGCCGTCCCCCTCGGCTTCGGCGTCCCCGTCCGCGAAGGCCTCGACGGGAACCCCGCGCACCACCGCACCCAAGCCCGCCGTCGACTGCGAGGGGGGACCGGGCCTGCACACCGTCCCCTCGCAGGGCGGCAAGGTCACCGTGCGGTACGGGAGCCGCGGCGTGTGCCTGATCTCCGCGATCCCCGGCCGGGGGTTCAAGGCCACCACCTCCCAGGCCGCGGACGACACCCTGACGGTCACCTTCACCAGCGCGGACCACCGCTCGGTCGTCACGGCGACGATCGACCCGGTGGCGAAGGCCAGCGTCCGCGAGAGCTCGTTCTGAGTTCCAGGCGGACACTCCCGGCCGCTCGGACCGGTCCGTCCCACTGAACCCCCGGGTCCCCTTTGCCGGTTTCACCTCCGTACGGGGGCTCATCGCCCGAGTTCCGGCGGAGCGGAAGGTGAGCTCTTCCTTAGGGGAACCTCAAGATCGCGCTCAGCCGGTCCGGTCGGCCCCGGGCGGTCCTATGCTCGCGTCAGCCGAGCGTCCTCGGGCGACGCCGGGGCCTGCTGCCCCCGCGACCGTCGGGCCGCCGGCTTCACCGAGCCGGGACGCGCATTCGCCGCTCCCGCAGTCCGAACCGTGCCTTGGGGTGTCTCGCCATGAGTTCTCGCATACTCCGACCCGTCCGCGCAGGCCGCCGCACGCCGCAGCCCCGCTCCACCGCGCCCCTGGGGATGCGCCTGCCGCTGGTTGCCGCGGCGGTGGCCGCCGCCGGTCTGACCGTCGCGTGCGGGCCGTCCTCGCAACCCGTCGGAGCCGCCTCGCCGTCCGCGGTCGCACCGTCCTCGTCGGCCCTGCCCGCGGGGACGGAGTCCGCCTCCGCGTCCGGGTCCCCGTCCGCCGAGGCGTCCCCGACCGCCCCGGCCTCCTCGTCGGCGTCCGCCGCCGCCCCGGCCGGCTCCTCGCCGGCCCCCTCGCGCACGCAGAGCACTTCGGCCGCACCCAAGCCGCCCCGCACGTCCGCCGCGCCCGCGCCGGCCCGGATCCCCGGTCCCGGCTACGACAGTTCGGCCGATGCGCAGAAGCTGATCGACGCGGCCCTGAGCGCGGCCAAGGCCGACGGGCGGATGGTGCTGCTCGACTTCGGCGCCAACTGGTGCGGCAACTGCAAGGCCGCCGACAAGGTGTTCGCGCAGCCGCAGACAGCGGCGATCCTCGGAGCCTCGTACCACCTGGTCAAGGTCGACATCGGCGGCAACAGCTCCGCCAACTCGGCGCTCCTGCGCAAGTACAGCCCCTCGGGCGGCACGTACAAGATGCCCGTCCTCGTCGTCGTCACGCCGTCCGGTGCGGTGCGCACCGACACCCACGCCACGGGCAACCCCGCCCTGACCGCAGACGGGATCAACTCCTTCCTGCGCCAGTGGGCGTCATGAGACGACCGGTCCTGCGGTCCGCCGTCGTGGCCGGAGCCGGCCTCGTGGTGGCGGCCGCGGGCTGCGTCTTCGCCGCCTCGGGCGGCGCCGGTACGCACGCCGGCGACGGCGGCGGTGCCGGCGCGCCGGCCCGGACGCCGGCCGGCCCGGCGGACACCGCGGTCAGGTCCGCGGCCGCGGCCACGGTCGTGGACCCCGGCTCCCGTCCGGCCGCGCCCCTGCTGGCGGGGGAGGACCTGGACGGACGGCCGGTCAGCCTCGCCGAGTTCCGGGGCCAGGTCGTCGTGCTCAACGTCTGGGGCTCCTGGTGCGGCCCCTGCCGGGCGGAGGCCGACGACCTCGAGCGGCTCAGCCGGCGGACGCGGGACGAGGGGGTCCGCTTCCTCGGCATCAACACCCGCGACCGGGACCGGGGGGCGGCCCGGGCCTTCGTACGCGCACACGGGCTGGGATTCCCCAGCCTCCACGATCCCGCCGGTGAGCTCCTGCTGCGCTTTCCCCCCGCGGTCCTCAACCCGCAGGCGATCCCCTCGACGCTCGTGGTCGACCGCCGCGGGCGCATCGCCGTCAGCATCGGGGGCGCCGTCACCGACGAGGAGCTGGGGCCGCTGCTCGCACGCGTGGCGGGGGAGGAGTCGTGACGGCGGTCGCGGGCGCGGCGTTCGCCGCGGCGGACGCCCCCTCCCTCCTCCACGGGACGCTGGCCGTCGCGACGCCCGTGGCGTTCCTGGCGGGACTCGTCTCCTTCCTCTCGCCGTGCGTGCTGCCGCTCGTCCCGGGCTACCTCAGCTACGTGACCAGCCTGTCAGTCTCCGACCTGGCGGAGGCCCGCGGGGGTCAGCGCCGCCGCATGGCGGCCGGTGCCGCCCTGTTCGTCCTGGGCTTCACGGCGGTCCTCGTCTCCGGAGGCGCCCTCTTCGGGTACTTCGGCCGCACCCTGCTGGCCCACCAGGAAGTGATCACCCAGGTGCTCGGTGTCTTCACCGTGCTGATGGGACTGTCCTTCATGGGGCTCCTGCCGGGCTTCACACAGCGGGAGCTGCGCAGCCACCGCCGGCCCGTGCTCGGACTGGCCGGCGCACCCGCCCTGGGCGCGGTGTTCGCGGTCGGCTGGACCCCGTGCATCGGCCCGACGCTGGCCGCCGTCCAGGCACTCGCCTGGAGCGAGGCGAGCGCGGCCCGCGGGGCCCTGCTGATGGCGGCCTACTGCCTCGGGCTGGGCCTCCCCTTCCTCCTGGCCGCGCTGGCCTTCCGCCGCGCCCTGGGTGCCTTCGGCGCCGTCAAACGCCACTACCCGTGGGTCCTGCGGACCGGCGGCGGGATGCTCGTGCTCGTCGGCGTACTGCTGGCCACCGGCGTGTGGAACGACCTGGTGTACCGGCTGCAGTTGTGGAGCGCGAGCTTCACCCCCGCCGTGTAGGGCCCGAGTCCGCCCTGCTCACCCCCACCCCTGAGACCGAGGTACAGATGAACCTTTCCCGCCGTGAACGGCATTCCCGGAAGGTCCGCGTCGCGGCGGCCCTGCTCTCCCTCGCCGCGCTCGCGGCGTGCGGCGGACAGCCCGCCGGGGGAGGCGGCGCCGCGCCCACGATGCGCTTCACCGAGAACGGGGTCACCGTCACGCTCACGGTGTCCGACTGGAACGCCCCCAAGGGCACGCTGACCGCGGTGTTCACCCCCGAGGAGAAGGGGTTCCACCTCTACAGCACCGACCTGCCGGCCACCGGGATCGAGGGCGTGGGCCGACCGACCGCCATGGACGTCACCGGAGTCCTGCGGGCGGAAGGGAAACTGACGGCCGCCGCCGAGGTGCGGACCATCAGCGTGCCCGGTGTCGAGGCCCCGGTCCCCGTCTACCCGGACGGCCCCGTCACCGCCACCCTGCCCGTCCGCGCCGACGGCAACGGGGAGGCGACGGTCCTGCTCGGGTACGCGAGCTGCAGTACGCAGGAGGGCTGCACCATCCCGGTTTCCGACCGGCCCGTGCACCTGCGCGTCACCGCCGGCGGCCTGGCCTTCGGCTCTTCCTAGGAACGCGCGTTCACCGGGAACGAGCGTTCACTTAGGGTGTGCCCATGCCGAGCGTCCTGGTCGTGGAAGACGACCCCAGCATCCGCCAGTCACTGATCGAGGTCCTGGCGGAGCACGGGTATGCCGTACGCAGCGCGACGGACGGGTTCGGGGCCCTGCGCGAGGTCACCCAGACGCCCGTCGACGCGGTCGTACTCGACCTGGGGCTGCCCGATTTGGACGGAGGAGACGCTCTGCGCATGATCCGCGGCATATCCTCCGTTCCGGTGCTGGTGGCCACCGCCCGCGACGACGAGACGGAGATCATCAAGCTCCTCAACGCGGGCGCCGACGACTACGTGGTCAAGCCGTTCTCCGGGGGGCAGCTCATCGCACGCCTCACCGCCGTCCTCAGGCGCACCGGCCACCTTCCCCCGGCCCACGCCTCCCACGCCGCGCATGCCGGCCAGGGTGCGCGCCCGGCACCGGCAGCCGAACCGCTGCGCAGCCTCACCGTCGGCGAACTGACCGTGGACCCCGGCGCGCGCACCGCGCACCTGGCCGGCCGTGAGCTCCACCTCACCCGCCGCGAGTTCGACCTGCTGGCCTTCCTCGCCCACCACACCGGTCAGGTCGTCTCCAAACGGACGCTGCTGACCGAGGTCTGGCGCGAGCCCTACGTCGACGACCAGACCGTCGACGTGCACCTGTCGTCCCTGCGCCGCAAGCTCGGCGAACGCGCGGCGGCCCCGCGCTACCTGCTGACCGTCCGCGGCGTCGGCATCAAGCTGGTGGCGCCGCGGTGAGACGCTCACTGGCCGGAGTGGCGCTCGCCGTGACCTCCATGGTGGCCCTCTCCTTCCTCATACCGCTGGCCGCACTGGTGATGTCGCTGGTCAAAGAGCAGAGCGTCACCGCGGCCGAGCAGCGGGCCGCCGCCCTGGCCCCCGTACTGACCCTGACCACGGACCCCTCCGCCCTGCGGGAGTCCGCGGCCGGTCTGGACGCGACCGAGCACCTGGTCGTGCACCTGCCGGACGGCCCCGCCCTCGGCAGCTCGCGGGCCCCCGCGGCGCTGCTCGAACGGGCGCAGCGCGGACGGGAGTCCATCTCCCGGCAGATCCCCAGCGGCTGGATCTGCCTGCAGCCGGTGGTGCTGCCCGGCGACCGGGTCGCCGTCATCGAGAACTTCGTCCCCGAAGCGGAGCTGACCCGCGGGGTGAAGGCCTCCTGGGCGGTCATGCTCCTCCTCGCCGTGGGTCTGGTCGGCGGTTCCGTGCTGGTCGCCGACCGCCTCGGAGCGAAGGTCGTCAGGTCCTCCAAGCGGCTCGCGCACGCTTCCCACGCACTGGGGCAGGGCAACCTGGACGCCCGCGTGGAGCCCATGGGCCCCCGCGAACTGCGTGACGCCGGCGTCGCCTTCAACGCCATGGCCCACCGGATGACCGAACTGCTCGCCGTGGAACGCGAACTCGTCGCCGACCTGTCGCACCGGCTGCGCACCCCGCTGACCGCCCTGCACCTGGCGTCGGAACGGATGGCGGGGTCACCGGAGTCGGCCAGGGTAGAGGCGGCCGTGGGCGAACTGGAGGCGGAACTCCAGGCCATCATCACCGCGGCGCGCACCCCGCTCGCCGTGGGGCCCATGGGTCTGGGCATGCTCGGCACGGACGGCGCCGTCCCGGGCGCCGGCCCCCACACCGCCGGCGCGGCGCCGTCCGGACCCCGCTGCGAGGCGGCCGACGTCGTCCGCCGCCGGGCCGCCTTCTGGGCGGTGCTGGCGGAGCAGCAGAGCAGGCCCTGCACCCTCGACGTCACGCAGGAGCCCTCGGCCGTCAGCCTCTCGGACGACGACGTCGCCGCCGTGGTGGACGCGCTCATCGGCAACGTCTTTCGCCACACCCCGTCCGGCACCCCGTTCGGCGTCCGCGTCGTGCGCAGTGCCCAGGCCGTCGAACTGGTCGTGGAGGACGCCGGTCCGGGCATCCCGGATCCGGACCGGGCCCTGTCGCGGGGCAGCAGCACCGGCTCCTCGGGGCTCGGTCTCGACATCGCCCGCCGGGCCGCGACCGTCACCGGCGGCACCGTGCGCATCGCCCGCGGGCCCCGGGGCGGCGCGCACATCAGCGTAGTCTTCGCGCTCGCCCCGACCCCGCCGTCCGGGCGCAGGCCGCGCAGCTCCCGGCGGCGTACGGGATGGGCCCGCGGCCGGTGACGCTCAGGCGGGCGTGAAGACGCCCGCGTCGGCCCCGTCGAGGATGAACCCGTTGTCGAAGCGGACGCGGACCGTGACCCGCGGCCCCCGTTCCCGGTAGGCGGTCCATGCGGGCTCCAGGGAAGCGACCTTCTGCTCCAGCTGTTCCCTGCTCTGTGCGGGCATGTCGTGGCCGAAGGAGTCGAGCAGGGACTTCAGCCGCTCGTACTCGCGCACGTCCTCGCCCTGGTCCACGTGCTCGACGACCCGCTCGACGGTGCCCTCGGTGCCCGCGGCCAGGGACAGGAAACCGGCGACGGCCCCCGTGGAGTCCTCCGCCGGCGCGACCGGACCCGTCAGCCGGGTGTCCGCCGCCAGCGTGACCCGCTGGCCTTCCTTCAGCGTCATGGTTCTTCGTCTCTCGTCTCTGGGCTCGCGGTTCGAGGTTCGATGGGTGCGGTGGGGTCATTATCCGCGCGGGTGGAGGGGGCCGGCGTGGCAGAGTGGGACCATGTGCGGTCGTTACGCTTCTTCCCGGGCCCCGGAGGACCTCGCGGGTCTCTTCGACGCCCAGCGGGATCCCGGCGCCGAGGCGCTCGGGCCCTCCTGGAACGTGGCCCCCACCGACGACGTGTGGGCGGTCCTGGAACGCGCCGACCGCGACACCGGGGAAGTGGCGCGCCGGCTCCGGCCAGTGCGGTGGGGTCTGGTGCCGTCCTGGGCGAAGGACCCCTCGGTGGGTTCGCGCATGATCAACGCCCGCGTGGAGACCGTGCACGAGAAGCCGGCCTACCGGCGCGCGTTCACCCGCAGGCGGTGCCTGCTGCCCGCCGACGGCTTCTACGAGTGGGTCGCCGTGCCCGCCAGCGGCTCCGCGAAGGCGTACAAGCAGCCGTACTTCATCCGCCCCGAGGACGCGGGGGTGATGGCGATGGCGGGGCTGTACGAGTTCTGGCGCGACCCCGCCGTCAAGGACGACGAGGACCCGGCGGCCTGGCTGACCACGGCCACGATCATCACGACCGAAGCCGCCGATCAGGCGGGCCGCGTCCATCCCCGCATGCCGCTGGCGCTGAACCCCGGTGATTACGACACCTGGCTGGACCCCGCCCACCAGGACACCGCCGACCTCCGGGCCCTGCTGCACACCCCCGCCGACGGCCGCCTCGCGGTGACGGCGGTCTCGACGGAGGTCAACAGCGTCCGCAACAACGGCCCCCACCTCCTCGACCCCGCCGCCTAAGGCTTCTGGAGGGACGACCGGCCCCGCTCGCGGACGTACGCTTCCAGCTCGGCGGCCCCCGAGAGCATCGCCCGCCCGCGGGCGACCAGCCGGCCCTGCCAGTCCTGCAATGCGGTCTCCAGCGGCTCCAGCCCGCCGGCCGCCCGTACGTGGGCGATCAACGGGGCGATCTGCTCCAGCAGGTAGCCGCCCCGCCGGAGCTGGTGGGCGAGCCGCGCGTCCCGTACGTCGGCCTCGTCGAAGACCCGGTACCCGGTCAGCCGGTCGCGGCGCGGGCGCACCAGCCCGGCGCGTTCCCACTTGCGCAGCGTCGCGGGCCGGATGCCGAGTTCCTCCGCCAGCGGCCCGATGAACGTGCCGCCGGACGCGGCGGCCACCGCTTCGCCGGCCCCGGCCGGCGTGGGCGCCAGGTCGCGCAGGGCGCGCTCCACGGCCCGGAGCGTCCGCCGGTCGTCGAGCAGCAGCGCGTGGCTCTCGTCGACGAGGCGGAACGCCTCGTCGTCCGCCCCCTCGTTCAGGGCCCGCATGATCGACGCCGCCGTCCGGTGGCCGTGACCGGGCACCAGGGCGAGGAAGGCCCCCAGGGCCAGGGCGTGCAGCGGGGCGTAGGTCCGGTAGCCGTGGGCCGTGCGGTCGGCGGCCGGCAGGATCCCGGCCTCCTCGTAATTCCGGACGGCCTGCGTCGACAGACCGTGCCGACGCGCCAGATCGACCGGCCGCAGCCGCTCACCCCTTTGAAGGTTTTTCCCCATCCAGCCGACGGTAGCGCAAAAAGTCTCAACCGAGGGTTCAAAGATACCGTTGAAGGCATGGCAACCGACATCAAGGACACCGCCCGGGCCCTGGAGGCCGCCGCCGTCATGGACCTGGTCGGCACCCGGCCGCGGCTGCTCGCCCTGGGCGAGCCCACGCACGGCGAGGACACGCTGCTCGACCTGCGCAACGAGCTCTTCCGGCAGCTCGTCGAGGAGGAGGGCTACCGGACGATCACCATCGAGAGCGACTGCCTGGCGGGCCTGCTCGTGGACGAGTACGTCAGCGCCGGCCCCGACGCCCCCGGCGAGGACGAGGTCATGGAGCGCGGGTTCAGCCACGGCTTCGGCGCGTCCGCGGCCAACCGAGAACTCGTCCGCTGGATGCGGGCGTACAACGAGGGCCGGCCCGCCTCCGACCGCCTCCGCTTCGCCGGTTTCGACGGCCCCCTGGAGATCACCGGCGCCGCGAGCCCCCGGCAGGCCCTCGGCCCGCTCCACCGCTACCTGGCCGCCCGCGTTGACCCGGCCCTGCTCCCCTGCACCGCTCAGACGCTCGACCGCCTGCTCGGCGCCGACGACCGGTGGACCGATCCCGCCGCGATGTGGGACCCGGCCCGGTCGGTGGGCCGGTCGGCGGAGGCCCGGCAACTGCGGCTGCTCGCCGAGGACCTGGTGGCGCTGCTCGACGCGCAGACGCCGCACCTGATCGCGGCGACCTCGCGCGACGACTGGTACCGGGCGCGCCTGTACGGGCGCACCGCCACCGGCCTGCTGCGCTACCACGGCGCGATGGCCGACCCCTCGCCGAGCCGCATGACCCGGCTCGTGGGCCTGCGGGACGCGATGATGGCCGACAACCTCCTCGCGATCGCCGAACGGGGCCCGGCCCTCGTCTTCGCCCACAACGCCCATCTCCAGCGGGAGAGGAGCACGATGAGGATGGGAGGTCTGCCGGTGGAGTGGTGGAGCGCCGGCGCGCTGGTGAGCGCCCGGCTCGGCGAGGAGTACGCCTTCGTGGCCACGGCCCTCGGCACGATCCGCCACCGGGGAGTGGACACGCCGGCTCCTGACACGGTCGAAGGGCTCCTGTATGCGCTCCCGCGGGACCGCTGCCTCATCGACGCCCCGCGCCTGGCCGCCGCCCTCGGCGACGCGCTGCCCGCGCCCCGCGTGTCCCCCTGGTTCGGCTACGCCCCGCTGGACCCGGCCCACCTGGCGGACGGCGACGGGATCGTGTTCGTCAAGGACATGGACCCGTCGTGACCGTGACGCGACGTCAGGCCCTCCCGGCCGACCCCGCGCGGGAACTGCACCTATGGCCCGGGGCCTGCCACGGCTTCGACACCCTTGCGCCCGGGGCCGCGGTCAGCCGGGACGCCCTCGAGGCCCGCACCCGCCGGCTCCGGCGCACCCTCACCCCGTCCGCCCGGCCCGATACGAGCGGCGGAGCTGCCCGCTGAGCACGCGCCGGCGCCAGGCCGGGCCGGGGCGCGCCGTCACCTGCCCCAGATCTTCCGGTACGCCTCGCGGTAGCCGGACGGGTCCCACGACGTGGCGCCGCCGGTGTTCTCGGCCGTGGCGATGTGGGCGGGCGCGACGTAGCCGCTGGCGGGACGGCCCGCGAAGGCACGGTTGAACTCGTCGACGATCTGCCAGCCCTGCTGGTTCAGCGGCTCGGGGACGGTGGCGGCCTGGAACTGCCCGCTGTTGATGCGCTGGAAGGCGGAGGCGTCCCCGTCGCCCGCGCCGATGTTGAACGGCGGTCCCTGGCCCGGCTCGCCGGCCGCGCGCAGGGCGGGGGCGGCATCGGCGAAGTAGAGGTCGTTGATGGCCACGGAGTACGTCCACTCGTCCCGGAAGCGGGACAGGAGCGAGGAGACCGCCTGCGGCGTGCGGCTGCTCGCGTCCGGGATCGGGATGTTCTCGTACGACAGGACGCGCACGCCGGAACAGGAGGCGAGCTCCCGCCGGATCAGTTCGGCCTTGTTCTTGGCGAACGGGATCGAGTCGTCGCTGAAGAGGACCACTCCGGCATCGCCGCCGGACCGGGCGATGATCCAGTCCGCGCTGATCCGCGCCACGTCCTCCACCTTCGTGGTGATGTTGGTGAACAGCCCCGGGTCCCGGCTCGGGCCGGGGGAGGCCACCGCGTGCCAGCCGATGACCGGGATCCGCGCAGCCGCGGCCCGCGCCATCTGCTGCGAGGTCAGCCGGGGATCGAAACCGCCGATGACGATGCCGGCGGGCTTGAGGGTGACGGCCTGGCCGAGCGCTGCCTGGATGCCGGCGGGGGTGCCCTCACCGTCGATCACGCGGACCTGCCAGCCGATGGCCTTCGCCGCCTCCTCCACGCCCTTGGCGACGCCTGCGACCCCGGGGTTGGTCATGGTCTGCGCGACGTAGACCACGGTCCTGCGGGGAACCGCCGGGGGACCGCTGGTGGGGCCGCGCCAGGACGTGCCGGTGGTCTCGGCCTGCTGCACGGCGGCCCTGGCCCCCGCGAGCGCGGCGGGACAACCGGCGGGCGAGGGACCGCCGCCGGCCGAGGGGCCGGGTGCGCAGCCGGACAGGAGGGCGGCGGCCGCGGTCAGCAGGGCCGCGGCCGCGACGGGGGTGGTGCGGTTCGGGTACACGGGGTCGGTGCTCCTCGCGTGTGCGCGTACGACGTGGTCACGACGTGGGCGGGACGTGTTCCAGGGGCGGTTGTCTCTCGCCGGTGCGCAGCCGGCGGCGCGCGGAGTAGCCGGCGAGGCCGACCGCGAGGAGCAGGGTGCCTCCGTTGAACAGCGGCGTGGCCCAGAACTGGGCGCCGAGCTGGCCGATGCCGGCGAGGCCGATGGCGAGGACGGCCACGGCCACGAGGGTGCCGAGGGCGTTGGGGCGGCCCGCCCGGATCGTGGTGGAGCCGAGGAGCGCTCCGACGAACGCGGGCAGCAGGTAGTCCAGTCCGACGCTCGGGTTGCCGGTCTGCTGCTGGGCCGCGAGGAGGACCCCGGCGAAGCCCACGATCAGGCCGGATCCGGCGAAGGCGAAGACGGAGTAGGTACGGGTGGGGATGCCGAGGATGCCGGCGGCGCGCGGGTTGGAGCCGATGACGTACAGGTACCGGCCGAGCGGCAGCCGCTCCAGCAACAGCCACAGGACGGCCGCGACGGCGAGGACGTAGAACGCGGGTACCGGCAGGCCGAGGAACCGGGAGTCGTACAGGCCGGTGAAGGAGGCGGGCAGCCCGCTCGGACCGGGAACGATCCGGCTGCCCCCGGTGATCCAGCCGGTGACGGCGTACATCATGCTGCCGGTGCCGAGCGTGGCGATGAAGGAGTCGATCTGCCCGAACTCGACGATGACGCCGTTGAGGGCGCCCGCCACGGCCCCCGCGCACACCACCACCAGGCAGGCGAGGGGCCAGGGCCAGCCCTCGTCGACGATGAGCCGCATCACCATGACGTGCGCCAGGCCGAGACCGTAGCCGAGGGACAGGTCGAACCGGCCGGTGGCGATGGGGAGCGTCGCGCCGAGCGCCAGGATGGCGGGGATCGACTGGTTGGACAGGATCGAGGAGACGTTGTCCCGCGTGGGAAAGGTCTCCGGCAGGACGAGGGAGAACACCAGGAACAGCAGGGCCGCGAGGACCGGGAGCCCGTAGGAGCCGATGTGGTGCCCGTGAAAGCGGCCCCGTACGGAACGGGGCGCGGGCGAGCGCGAGGGGAGGGGGGAGGGGCTCATCGGCTCGTCGCGGCTCCGGTGACGGGGGGCATGGCCGAGGCGGTGCGGGTGAGTGCGGAGACGGTGAGGGCGGCGCCGGACAGTTCGGCCGCCACGGTCCCGCGGACGAACACCAGGGCGCGCCGGCACACGCCCGCGACCTCCTCGAAGTCGGTGGAGAGCAGCAGGACCGCCAGGCCGGAGGCCAGTGCGTCGTGCAGCAGCCGGTGGATCACGGCCTTGGCGCCCACGTCCACGCCGGCGGTCGGCTCTTCGAGGATGAGCAGACGCAGGTTGCCCCGGAGCCACCGGCCGACCATGACCTTCTGCTGGTTGCCGCCGGACAGGGTGGCGATCGGCACCTCGCTGTCGCGGGGCCGCACCGAGAACCGGTCGATCAGGGCGGCGGCCTCGGCGCGCTCGCGCCGCGGGCTGATCCAGTGCCAGGCGGGCACACCCGCCGCCCGGGGGTTCGCCAGGAAGTTCTCCCGTACGGTCAGTTCGGCGGCGCAGCCCTCCTCCCGACGGTTGCCCGCCACGAATCCGACGCCGGAGCCGAGAGCGGCGGCGACCGTGCGCGGCCGGTACGGGCGCCCGTCGAGCAGGGCCCGCCCGCCGAGGATCGGCCGGGTGCCCGCGAGGGCGCGGCCCAGGTCCGTGTGGCCGGCGCCGGTCAGACCCACCATGCCGAGGATCTCTCCCCTGCGCAGGTCAAGCGAGACCGGCCCGGTGGACGCGGTCCGCACCTCGTCGAGACGCAGGAGGAGCGGGCCGGGGACGGGCCGCGCGGCCGGTTCGCGGGCGGCCGGTTCGCGGCCCACGATGGCGCGCACCAGACGGGCCGGGCCGTGGCCGGCGAGCGGACCCCGGTCGACCACGCGGCCGTCGCGCAGGACGGCGAAGGTGTCGGCGACCCGGTAGACCTCGTCGAGCCGGTGGCTGACGTAGAGGATCCCGCGGCCGCGGTCCCGCAGGGCGTGCAGGACCTCGAAGAGCCGGGCGCAGTCCGCGGCGGGAAGCGTGGCGGTCGGCTCGTCGAGGACGATGAGTTCGGCCCTCGTCGCGAGGGCGCGGGCGAGGGCGACCAGCGAGCGCTCGGCGGGGTCGAGGTCGGCGATGCGGCTGTCGGGGTCGAGGTGGCCCGCGACGAGGGCGAGGGCTCCGTTGCAGCGCTCCCGGGTCCGCCGCCAGGAGACCAGCCCGCCGCGGCGCGGGTAGCCGGTGCCCAGTGCGATGTTCTCGGCCACGGTCATCCATGCGACGAGACCGGGGTCCTGGTGGATGAAGGACATGTTCCGGGTGGCGGGGTGCGAGCCGAGCGGGTGCCCGGCCACCGTCACCTCGCCCGCGTCGGCGTGGTGGACCCCGGCGAGCACTTTGATGAGGGTGGACTTCCCCGCGCCGTTGGGACCCAGCAGGGCGAGGACACCGCCCCGGTGGACGTCGAGGTCGACCGCGTCCAGCGCGAGGGTACCGCCGAATCGTTTGCTCAGACCGCGGATCCGGACGAGCGGATCTGCGCCGGAGCGCGGGGACCGGCTGGTCGAGGTGTCGGGAGCGTCGTGCACAGACTTCTCCGGGGGTCGGCCTCCGAGTTCTTCCCGACTGCAGGGGGATTCTACGGGGATATGGCAGGCATTTCGGGTATGTCGGCCAGAGGAATCGCTACGGGTCACGCCGCGGCCAGGGCGCACTCGGCCCAGATCACCTTGCCCTCGGGCGTGTAGCGGGTCCCCCAGGCCTGGGCGAGCTGCGCGACGAGGAACAGGCCGCGGCCGCCCTCGTCGGTGGTGGCCGCATGGCGCATGCGCGGGGCCGTGCTGCTGGTGTCGTGCACCTCGCAGATCAGTGTGCGGCCGCGGATGAGGCGTACCCGGATGGGTCCGGCGCCGTAGCGCACGGCGTTCGTGACGAGCTCGCTCAGCAGCAGCTCCGTGGCGAAAGCGGACTCGTCCAGGCCCCACCGGCTCAGCTGGGCCACGGCGGCGGCGCGGACGTCGCCGACCCGGGCCGGGTCGGCGGGCAGCTCCCAGCCGGCGATCCGGTCGCGGGGTACGGCGTGGGTGCGGGCGACGAGGAGTGCGATGTCGTCGCCGGGGTGCTCGGGAGCCAGGGCGTCGAGGACCGCCCGGCAGGTCTCCTCGGGGGTGCGGTCCGGGTGGGCCAGCACACGGCGCAGTGCGTCGAGGGCCAGGTCGATGTCCCGGTGGCGGTCCTCGATGAGTCCGTCGGTGAACAGCACCAGCTGGCTGTTCTCGGGGAGGTGGAAGGTGACCGACTCGAAGGGCAGGCCGCCGAGGCCGAGAGGGGGTCCGGCGGGCAGGTCGAGGAAGGTCACGGTGCCGTCGGACCGCACCAGCGCGGGCGGAGGGTGGCCGGCGCGGGCCATGGTGCACTCCTGCGACGTGGGGTCGTAGACGGCGTACAGGAAGGTGGCGCCGACGATGCCGGCGGCGGGATGGTCCCCGCCGTCCGCGCCGTCCGCGCCGTCCCCGCCCTCTTCGCGGTCGAGGCGCACCATGAGGTTGTCCAGGTGGGTGAGGAGCTCGTCGGGGGCGAGTTCCAGTTCGGCGAAGTTGCGGGCGGCGGTGCGCAGCCGGCCCATGGTGGCGGCGGCGTGCAGACCGTGGCCGACGACGTCGCCGACGAGGAGGGCGACGCGGGTGCCGGACAGCGGGATGACGTCGAACCAGTCGCCGCCCACTCCGTGTTCCGCGGGCAGATAGCGGTGGGCGACCTCGACGGCGTCCTGTTCGGGGAGGCCGCGCGGGAGCAGGCTGCGCTGCAGGGACAGGGCCAGGGTGTGTTCGCGGGTGTAGCGGCGGGCGTTGTCGATGCACAGGGCGGCGCGGGCGGCGAGTTCCTGGGCCAGCGAGCGGTCGTCGTCCCCGTACGGGGCGGGGTCCTGTGAACGGTAGAAACCGGCGATGCCCAGCAGGATGCCGCGGGCGAGCAGGGGGACGGTGATCAGGGAGTGGATGTTGTGCGCGAGGAGCAGCTCGGCGTGCGCGGGGTCCTGGGCGATCCAGCCGAAGGCGGCCTTCAGATCGGGTTCCAGGACGGGCTGTCCGGTGGCCAGGCAGCGCATGTGGGGGGTGGTCGGCCGGAGGCTGATCTGCTCGCCCACCGGGTAGAAGGGGCAGTCCTCCCGGATGCCGTGGACGACCGTACGGTGCATCTCGGTGGTCGGGTTGGGTGATTCCTCGCCGCGCAGTACGGCCTCGGGCATGTCGACGGTGACGAAGTCGGCCAGGCGCGGGACGGCGATCTCGGCGAGCTCCCAGGCGGTGCGGCTCACGTCCAGGGTGGTGCCGATGCGGTTGCTGGCCTCGGCCAGCAGCTCCAGACGCCGTCGCGCGGCGACGGCGTACCTGCCCACCTCCGGCTCGCCGACCAGCACGAGCCCCCGCACGGCGCCGTCGGTGCCGTCGGTGCCGTCGGTGGAGTCCGCGGGTGCGCCGCGGGCGAGGGGGCCGGGTGGCGGGGCGGCGGCAGCGGCCGGGGCCCGGGCCGGGGCCTCGGTGTGGCCGGGTGCGGGGGCGTGCCGCTCCGGCTCGCCGGGCAGGAGCACCTCGATGACGACGCCCTCCACGCCGGAGGAACTCGTCACGGGACGGCTCACGAGGGTGACCCGCCGGCCGCGGGACAGGGGCACCTCGGCGGCAGCCCGCCGGGCCGAGGACATCAGCTCCGTGGCCTTCTCCTTGAGCGTCATCTGGTCGCCCTGCTCCAGCTCGCTCTGCAGGAGCTCCTCCATGCCGATCGGGTAGCCGTTGTGGGCCTCCTCGCCGCTCCGGGCGCGGCTCTCGGCAGCGAGGTAGGCGTGCAGCAGGCCGCGCTCGCGCGCCGAACTCTGCTCCATCAGCCGTCGCTCGATGGCTTCGGCCGCCTTGCGCACCACCGGCACCAGGGCCGGGTCGGCGTCGGTGTAGGGGTAGCCGAGGCACAGGACGCCCTCGATGTGCCCGTTGAGCTGGTCGCGAACGGGGATGGCGGTACAGGCACTCGACTGGGACCGCTCGGCGAAGTGCTCGGCGCCGTAGACCTGGCAGAGCCGCCGCTCCGCGAGGGTCAGGCCGATGCCGTTCGTCCCGGCGACCTGTTCGGCGAACACGAACCCGGGGACGCTCTGGATCGCGGCGAGCTGCCTGACCATGGACTTCTCGCCGAAACGGCGTTCGAGGACGGTGCCGTTGCCATCGGCGAGACAGATGTTCATCCGGCTGCCCGCGAAGATGGATTGGAGGCGGTCGAGCACGGGGCGGGCGGCGCGGACGAGCCGGCCGTCCGGGTCGAAGTCCGGTGTGAAGGGGAGCTCGGACTGGTCCGGCGACAGCCCCAGCAGCCGGCTGCGCTGCCAGGAGCTCAGGATCGCACTCCTCACGCTTCCCTCGACGGACTCGACCGGTTCGCCGTGCAGGAACCGGTCACGGGAACGCGCCGGGCCGATGCGGTCGCCGACGACCCCCATCTGCACCACTCCCCTCACCGGAACGTTCACGATCACCCGTTTTGAGTATATTCCTCACGTTTTGCGAGTGAGGGGCGGAGGCGGTGCCTGCCCCGCTGGGGCCGGAGGGCGCCCCTCACAGGATCGCGACCGGATTGACGGGCGAGCCCGTCCCGCCGGGAACGTTCAGCGGTGCCACGGCGAGCATGAACGCGTACCGCCCCGCCCCGGCGCAGGCGGAGGAGAGCGCTTCGAGGTCGAGGTTGTCCAGCAGCGGCACCCCCATCGCCGTGATCGCCAGTGCGTGGACGGGGGAGTGCACGCCCTCGACCGGCGACGGCCGTACGTCGCTGTCCCCGTCGCCGCCGAGCAGGGCGATGCCCCGCTCGGCCAGCAGCGGCAAGGCGTCCACGTGCCAGCCCGCGCTCGCCGTGCCGGGGTCCCAGGGGCCTTCCTCCCGGCGGCGCCGCAGCGCCCCGGACCGCAGCAACACCGCGTCGCCGTCCTCGATCGTCACGCCGAGCGCCCGCTCGGCGGCGATGAGGTCGCGCGCGTGCACGGCCCGCCCCGGCTCGAGCCATCCGACCCCGAGGGCGGCGGGCAGGTCGAGGAGGACGCCCTTGGTGACCAGGGGGCCGAGCGCCGACACCGCGCCGAAGCGGGCGCCGGCGGCGTCGACGCTCTCGCGCGCGACCCGGCCCTCGTAGAGCCGCCCGCGGTAGGCGACGTGTGACAGCGCGTCGAGATGGGTGACGCCCTTGCCGTGGTAGTCGACGGCGAGGAAGTCCTTGTAGACGGAAGGCTCCGGGTCCTCCACGTCGCCCAGGTCGGACATGTAGTGCAGCGCGGGCTTCGCGTTGTCCGGTCCGGGCCGGGTGTCCCAGGGCCTGCCCATCGGCACGACCGTGCCCGACCGCACCAGAGCGCCGGCCCGCCGTACGTGGTCCGCCGTGACCCGGTTCCAGGCACCCCGGTCGGCGGCGGCCCACCGGCCCCAGCTGCGGAGGGACTCGAAGAGCGCGTCGAACTCCCGACGGGAGACGGCGGGCCCGTGCGCGGGGCCGGCCGGCGGGGGAGAGGGGGCGTCGGCGGGGTAGCTGCTCATGTGTGTCCTCAGCGCTCCGAGGTTCGTAGGGCTGCCGCGCGGGGCGCCGGGGGTCCGGAATGCCGGGCGCCCCGGGCTCCGACGGGTTCATCGGGTCCGGCCCGGCACCGCACGCCGTCAGCAGCGCCGGGTCTGGTACGGCACGGGCACGGGCTGCGGTGCGCGGGACGGCGGGCAGCGGCGCAGGGCGACCAGCAGGGTCAGCACGATCCCGCCCGCCACGCAGAAGAGCGCGGTGCTGATCCCGTCGGCCGTGGCGACGCGCAGCCGTTCACCGGTCAGGCCGTCGAGACCGGCGGTTGCGACCAGGACGAGGAGGGCGAGGCCGACGGCCGCGCCCGCGCCCGATCCGGTCGAGGCGATGCCCGAGGCGATGCCCTGCCGCCGGTCGGACACCCCGGTCGCGGCGGCGATGAACATCACGGTGAAGACCACCCCGTCACCCGCGCTGAGCGCCACGAGGCCGGGGACGAGCCCCGTGTACGTGCCGTGCGGCGAGACCGCGAGGCCGAGTGCGACCGCGCCGAGCGCACCCACGGCGAGGGACACGGCCAACGTGGGCCGCAGGCCGAACCGCGTCACGAGCCGGCCGGCCGTCGTCGAGCCGGCCACCACCACCGCCGTGGGGAGGAGGAAGCCGGCGCCGCTGCGCAGGGCGTCGTAGCCCAGGACCTCCTGGAAGTAGAGGGACAGGAAGTAGAGCACCGAGCCGAAGGTCGCCATGAACATGAACGCGATGACGACGCCGGTGATCAGGTGCGGGTTGGCGAGCAGCCCCGGCGGCATGAGCGGGTCGCTGCTGCGCCGCTCGATGACGGCGAAGGCCCCGAGCAGCAGCGGGCCCGCCACCGCGCTCGCCAGGACGCCGGGCGAGAGCCAGCCCAAGCCGGGGCCCTGCACGAGGGCGAACACGATCAGCGTGACACCGAGCGTGGCGCTGAGCGCACCCGGCAGGTCGAAGGTGCGGCCCCTTTCCCGTGCGGCGTCCCGGGGGATCAGGGCGAAGGCGAGCGGCAGCGCGGGGCCGGCCAGGGCGACGTTGACGAGGAAGACCGCCTGCCAGCCGAACGCCTGCGTCAGCAGACCTCCGAGCAGCACCCCGATGACGAGCCCCGCCGCGCCCGCGCCTCCCCAGATCCCCAGCGCGCGGTTGCGGGCGCGGCCTTCGGCGAAGCCGGTGTTGATGAGGGCCAGGGTGGTGGGGAAGACGAGCGCTCCGCCGAGACCTTGGACCGCGCGGGCCGCGAGGAGCAGTCCGGGGCCGGTCGCCAGTGCGCCCGCGAGCGAGGCCCCGGCGTAGAGGGCGAGGCCGGTGACCAGGATGCGACGTCGTCCGAGCAGATCGGCGGCGCGTCCGCCGAACAGCAGGAAGCCGGCCGAGGCCACCGCGTACGCGCTGATGACGGACTGGAGCGTCCGCGCCGAATAGCCGAGGTCGCGTGCGATGTCGGGCAGTGCGACGACCACGATGTACTGGTCGAGGGAAACGATCAGCATGGCGAAGGACAGGAGCGCCAGCATCGCCGTCCCCCGACGCCCACCGGCGCCGCCGGGCGCGGAGGACGGGTCTGTGGATCGCACGACAGCACTCCTGCGGGGCCTGGGCCGTCTCGCCGAGGGGGACGGACGCCACGACCTTACGACGCCTGCACCGAGCCGCTCGCGAAGGGCATCATGGCCGTGTGAACGTGTCCCCGACCGCCGCCACCGGTGGCGGAGCCGGTGTTCCCGGGCTCCTCCGGGTCGCTCCGACGCCGCGGACCGCGGTGGTGTGGCTCCCTCCGGAAGGACTGTGGCCCGCGATCCAGAGCATCCGAGCCGAGCACGACCCGCAGATCCGCCGCTGGCCACCGCACGTGAACCTGGTCTTCGGCTTCGTCCCGGAGGCCGACTTCCCGGCGGCCCTCCCGCTCCTGTCCGCCGCGGCCGCGCGCAGCGAGCCGTTCCCCGTCCGCCTCAGCGGAGTGCACGCCTTCCGGCACCGCGCGTACGCCACCGTGTGGCTGGACCCCGCCGCGGCCGGCCCGGCGCCCTGGACCAGGCTCCAGGGCGCCTTGGCCGAGCCGTTCCCGCTGTGCCGCGGCCGGTTCCCGCGGTTCACGCCGCACCTGTCACTCGGACGCACCCCTGACCCGCGGAACCTGGCCGCGGAGTGCGCCGCCCGCCTCGGCAGCACGCCGGCGCAGGTCCGCGACATCGTGCTGCTCTCCCGCCGCGGTGAGGAGCCCATGCGGCCCCGCTTCGCCCTCACCCTGGGCACGGGCGACGTGCGCCCCCTCCCCGCGTCCCTCCCGCCGCCCCCGGTGTGACGGCGCCGCTCTCGCTCAGGCCGCCGCCGGGAAGTCCGGCGCGATCCCCAGGGCGGGGGCGATGGCCCGCCAGATCGTCGCCTGGGCCGTGGCGAGGTCGACGCGGGGGTCCTCCAGCATCAGACGGATGCCGAGACCGTCGCACAGGGCCAGCACCAACGTACTGAGGGCGCTGACGTCGCAGTCGGTGAACTCGCCCGTGGCGACGCCCCGTTCCACCACCGCGCCGACCCACGCGTGCAGCTGGTCGTACAGGTCGACGGCGAGGTGCCGGGCCGTGCCGTCGCGCAGGGCGCGCACCCACAGCTCCTGCCAGAGCTTCCAGTCCTGGTGCAGCTCGGCGTCGGTGGGCAGCATGCTCCGCACGATGCGGGCCAGCACGACGGCGGCCGCGAGCGACGCGTCCTCGCTGCCGGTGTCCGTACCGGTCCTGGCGAAGGAGTGCGTCATCGCCTCGGCGAAGAGCTTCTCGCGGGTGTCGAAGTGGTAGTGCAGCAAGGCCTTGGAGACCCCGGCGTGCTCTGCGACCTTGCGCATGCTGACGTGTTCGAAACCGATGTCGGCGATCACTTCGCACGCGGCCGTGAGGATCCGCTCCCGCGTCTCGAGTGCGCGCTCGGCCTTGGTCACGTTGGCAACTCCCCGTGTCGGCGCCCGGTGGCCGGGTGAGTGGGTGGGTGGAAGGGCAGGGCCCGGCGGCCCGGCCCGCCGGACCACCATCCTCGCGCACCGGCGGGCTCCCGGCGGCGGTCCGGGCCGCGGGCCGGGGCCCGGACCGCCGTCTCGGGGCTCACGCCGAGGACGGCATCCGCAGCACGCCCGTGCCGCGCTTGACGAGTTCGCCCGCGACGATCAGGCGCTGGATCTCGGAGGTGCCCTCCCAGATGCGGTCGACGCGCAGTTCGCGGTAGAGCCGTTCGACGGGGTACGAGCGGTCGTAGCCCCGGCCCCCGAAGATCTGCAGGCACCGGTCGACGACACGGCCGGACGCCTCGCTCGCCGCCAGCTTGGCGATGGCGGCCTTGGCGTGCAGCGTCTTGCGGTCGGCACGGCCCTCGTCGACCTCCCAGGCGACCTGGTGGGTGTAGGCGCGGTTGACGGCGATGTCGACGGCGCAGTCGGCGAGCATGCCCTGGATCAGCTGGAAGTCGGCGATGGGGGAGCCGAACTGGCGCCGCTCGACCGCCCAGTCGCGGGCGAGTTCCAGGGCGCGCTCGGCCGCGCCGATCGTCCGGGCGGCGATCATCAGACGTTCCTCGGTGAACCAGGAGCGGCTGATGTCGTATCCGTTGCCCACTTCTCCCAGCACGGCGTCGGCGGGCAGGCGCACATCGGTGAAGGTGAACTCGGGGTGCTCGTAGACGAAGGTGTGCATCCAGCGCGGTACGCGGGTCATCTCGATGCCAGGAGTGTCCTTGTCGACGAGGAACAGGGTCGGGGCCCCGTCCTCCCCGGCGGCTGCGAGCACGATCATGAAGTCCGCGTGGTCGCCGACGGTGACGAACCACTTCTCGCCGTTCAGCACCCAGCCGTCGCCGGTCCGCGTCGCCGTGGTCCGCAGGCTCTGCGGGTCGGAGCCGGCCTCGGGCTCGCTCACCGCGTAGCAGTCGCGGCGCCGCCCCCGGATCACCGGGACGAGGTAGCGCTCGCGCTGCTGCGGAGTACAGAAGGACAGCGCGTTGGCCGGGCGCCACACCATGTCCCACAGGGCGCCGGTGAGCCGCCCGAGCTCCGCCTGGACCGTGACCTGCTCGAGGACGTTCAGGCCGGCGCCGCCCCACTCCACCGGCATGTTCACGGCCTGGAGGCCGCTGTCGAGCACGGCGTCGCGGATCTCGGTGTGGGCCTGTGGGGGCAGGCCGTTGTTCTCCTCGCAGTCGAGCTCGTACTTCATGAGGAACGCGGTGAGCGCGCGCGCCGAGTCCCTGAGCTCTTCCTGACGGGCGGTGAGCCGGAAGTCCATGTCACTCCTTTACGGTGTTTCGGTGTTTCGGTCGTGGGAAGCGGGGCGGTTCGGGATCAGGAGCCGGGCAGCGCGAGGACCCCGGTGCCCCGCTTGACGAGTTCGCCCGCGATGATCAGGCGCTGGATCTCGGAGGTGCCCTCCCAGATGCGGTCGACGCGCAGTTCGCGGTACATGCGCTCGACGGGGTACGAGCGGTCGTAGCCCCGGCCGCCGAAGATCTGCACGCACCGGTCGACGACCCGCCCGGCGGCCTCGCTCGCGGCGAGCTTCGCCGTCGCGGCCTTGGCGTGCAGCGTCTTGCGGTGGGTGTGCGGCTGGTCGGCTTCCCAGGCGACCTGGTGGGTGTAGGCGCGGTTGACGGCGATGTCGACGGCGCAGTCGGCGAGCATGCCCTGGATCAGCTGGAAGTCGGCGATGGGGGAGCCGAACTGGCGCCGCCCGACCGCCCAGTCGCGGGCGAGTTCCAGGGCGCGCTCGGCCGCGCCGACGGTCCGGGCGGCGATCATCAGCCGCTCGTCGGTGAACCACTCCTTGGTCAGCTCATAGCCGTTGCCCACACCGCCGAGCACGTCCTCGTCAGCGACGAAGACATCGGTGAACGTGAACTCGGGGTGCCCGTTCACCGCGGAGTGCATGAAGCGGGGGACCCGGGTCATCTCGACACCCGGCGCCTGCTTGTCCACGAAGAACAGCGTCGCTGCGCGCTCCGGGCCCGCATCGGCCTGCACCAGCAGGAAGTCGGCGATGTCGCCACAGGTCACGAACCACTTCTCGCCGTTCAGCAGCCAGCCGCCCGCGGTGCGGGTCGCGGTGCTCGTGCACGAGCCGGGGTCGGAGCCCGCACCGGGTTCGGTGACCGCGAACGCGTCGAACCGTTCGCCGCGGATGACCGGCAGGAGGTACTTCTCCCGCTGCGCCTCGGTTCCGTGGGCCAGGACGTTCGCGGGCCGCCAGGGGATGTCCCAGAGGCAGTTGGTGACCTTGCCGAACTCCTCCTCGACGATGACCTGGTCCAGCAAGGACAGGCCGGCCCCGCCCCAGGCGGCGGGCATGTTGATCGCGTAGACCCCCGCGTCCATGGCGGCGCGGGTCAGTTCGCGGACCGTCTCGGCCGGCAGCGGGCCGCCCGCCTCCTCGGACTGGTCCTCGTACCCCGTCAGGAGCTGTGCGTAGGCGGCGGCGCGGGCCTTGAGGTCGGCCTGCTCGGGTGTGTAGCGGAAGTCCATGGTGTTCTCCGGGACGCGGGGGTGCGGACGGACGGGGTGCGGACGGACGGGGTGCGGACGGACGGGTGCGGACGGAAGCGGTGCGGCGGCTGGACGTTGGGGGGCAGGTCCCCACGGACGGCGGGGCGGTACGGACCGCAGGGCGCAGGGGCAGGCCGTGCACGCGGGCCGGGTCAGCCGAGGACGGCCCGTGCGTCCAGGGCCAGCGCGCCGTCCGGGCGGACCAGCAGGGGGTTGACCTCCAGTTCGGCGATCTCCGGATGCTCCGCGGCCACCGTGGTGATGCGCTCGATGACGGAGGCCGCGGCGCTCACGTCGACGGCCGGCCGCCCGCGGACGCCGGCGAACAGGGCGGCGCTGCGCAGGCCGCGCAGCAGGTCCTCGGCCCGGCGGGCCGGCACCGGCGCGAGCGCGAAGGCCACGTCGCGCAGGGTCTCGGTGAGGATGCCGCCGAGCCCGACCATGGCCACCGGCCCGAACCGGGGATCGCGCTGCACGCCCACGATCAGCTCGATGCCGTCCGAGAGGTCGGCCATCGCCTCGACCGAGTACGAGCGGGCGCCGAGCCGGGCGTGCATGTCGCGGTGGGCGGCGAGGAGCGCGTCCGGACCGGCCAGGCGCAGCGCGACGCCGCCCGCGTCGGACTTGTGCAGGAGGTGCAGGGCCTTGAGCACGTACGGCCCCTCGAACTCCCGGGCGGCGGCGAGCAGTCCGGCCTCGCCGGTGATCTCGCGAGCCGCCGGGAAGGGCACACCGGCGGCGCCGAGCAGCGCGCGCACCCCGTGGTACCCGGGGTCCCGGAGCGGTGCGGCGGCAGCGGGCAGCGCGGGGAGTTCCGGTGCGCGGCCCGCCGGGCGGCGGGCCATCGCCGACAGCGCACGGGCGGCGTCCTCGGTGGCGGCGAACACCGGTATCCCGGCCCCGGCCAGCACCCGGCAGCTCGGGGACTGCGGGTACATCGACTGTACGACCAGCGGCTTCGGCGAGGCCGCGAGGTGCGTGACGATCTTCTCGGCGGCCCGCGTCTCGCCCTCCGCGAGCACGGAGCCGCCGGCCGGGCCGCCGCCCAGCCCGCCGTCGGACGCCGCGTAGCCGCCGAAGTAGCCCGTCATCAGGACGGCGTCGACCTCGTCGGCGCCGAGCAGTTCCGCGACCGTGTCGGCGTACGAGAGGGGCTGCTGCTCGCCCATGCCCGCCAGGTCGACCGGATTGCCGACCGCGGACTGCTGCCACAGCACGGCGCTCAGCCGTTCCCGGGTGGCCGCGGCGAGCTCCGGTACCTCGAGTCCGGCGTCCTCGGCGGCGTCGGCCGCGATCGCGCCGTGGCCCCCGCCGTCGGTGAAGACCGCGGTCCGGCGTCCTCGCGCACGCTGCCCCGGTCCCGCGCCGAGGGCGGCCAGTACGACGGTCATCTCCCTTGGGGTGCGGACGAGTTCCACCCCGGCGTCGCGGCAGGCGGCGGCCACCACGTCGGCCGAGGTGGTGAGCGCTCCGGTGTGCGACCGGGCGCTGCGGGCGGAGGCGCTGCCCCGGCCGGCGGTGAGCAGGACCACCGGCCTGCCCGCCGCGGCGGCGGCCCGGGCGAAGGCCCTGCCGTCGCCGAAGTCCTCGGCGTACACGGCGATCGCCGTGGTGGCCTCGTGGCGGGCGCAGTCCTCGACGAGGTCGACGAGGGTGACGTCGGCCTGGTTGCCGAGGGAGACGAACCGGGAGAAGCCCAGCCCGTGCGGAGTGCCGCGGAGCTGGAGTTCGAGGGCGAGGTTGCCGCTCTGACTGAGCAGGGCGACCCCGCCGGGCGCGAAGCGGTCGGAGGCGAGGTAGAGCTCGGTCGTGTTGTCGGCGATGCCCAGGCAGTTGGGTCCGATGAGGAGGGCTCCGGCTTCCCGGACGCGGGCGACGACGGCGCGTTGCCTGGCCAGTCCCGTCGGTCCGGCCTCGGCGAAGCCCGCCGTGATGCCGACGATCGCCTTTGCCCCGCAGGCCAGGGCGTCATCGACGGCGTCCTCGAAGCCGCTGCCGGGGACGCAGACCACCACCAGCTCGACGGGTTCGCCGATCGCGGCGAGGGAGGGGGCCGCCGGTCTGCCGAGGACGGTGCCGCCGCGCCGGTTCACCAGGTGCACGGGCCTGCGGCCGTCGGCGCGCAGCGCCTGGAAGGCCACCGCGTGGCCGTACTTCGCGGGGTCGTCGCTGGCGCCGACTACGGCGACGGAAGCCGGGTCGAAGAGAGCGGTCAGATCGCGTCCCATGTCACTTCTCCACGCGCAGGGCGGAGTTGGGGCAGCTCTCGGCGCAGGCCCGGGCCGTTTCCTCGGAGTCGGGCGGGACGGCGACGGCAATGACCTTCGCGTATCCCCATTCGTCGAGTTCGACCAGGTGGGGTGCCTGTTCCTGGCACAGCCCGTAGCCCTGGCAGCGGGTGGAGTCCAGTAGGAGTTTCACGGTGTTCCTTTCAGCACGGGCAGCGGGGTACGGCACGGGGGCGTGTCGGAGACCTCGGGTACGGCCACGGCCAGGCGGCGCCCGGGTCCGCCCGCGGCGGGGGCGGCGGCGCAGCCGGGGCACGGGCCGCCGAGATGGGACCGGGCGAGTTCGGGGAAGGCGCGCAGGAGGCTGCCGGCGGTCCCCGCGGCGGCGTCGAGCAGGCCGCACGCGCCGCGGCCCGGCAGGGCGCCCGACCACCGCTCCAGGCGGGCCAGTGTGTCGGGCCCGGCCACGCCCGTGGCGAGTGCGTGCACGGCGTCGCGGACGGAGGCCGTGCCCGACACGCAGACGCCGCACTGCCGTGCGCTCTCGGCGGCGAGGTGGCCGACGGCGTCGGCGGCGGTGGCCACGGGGCAGTCACCGGCGGCGAGGAAGCGGATCGCTCCGCAGCCCAGTGCGGTGCCGGCCGCGGCGAGTGCGCCGGGTTCGAGCGGGAGGTCCAGGGCGCGGGGGCCGACGAGTCCGCCGAACAGTCCGCCCATCAGGGCTCCGGCCGCGTCGGGGGTGCCGTGCGCCGCCGCCAGGGTGCGCAGGGGGACGCCGTAGGGGACTTCGGTCAGCAGGGGGGCCGACCGTCCGCCGGAGAGCGTCACCAGGGTGGAGCGGGCGATGTCCCGCCGAAGGCCGGGGCGGGCGGCGGTGAGGGCGATGCGGGCGAGGGTCTCGACGTTCGCGACCAGGGTCGGGGCGCCGCCGACCCCCCGCTCGAAGGGGCGGGGCGGCTTGGCGGTGGGCAGGGCCGGTCCGCCGTCGATCCGGCGGACGACGGCGCTCTCCTCACCGGCCACGTACGCGTGGGCGGTCTCGACGACCTCGACGGGCAGGGGCGGCTCCCGTTCGGCCAGGGCGCGGCGGACGCGTGAGGCCGCTGCGGGGTCCGAGAGGTACACGTAGCCGCGTACGGCGCCGGTGACCGCGGCGGCGTGGGCGAGCCCGTCGAGGACCAGGTGGGGCCGGGCCCGCAGCAGCCAGCGGTCCTTGACCGAACCGGGCTCGCCCTCCTCGCCGTTGGCCACGACCACCGGGGCGCCGCCGCGCTCGCGGACCGCGCGCAGCTTGACGGCGGCGGGGAACCCGGCCCCGCCGCGCCCGCGGAGCCCGGACGCGGCGAGGTGGTGCAGCAGTTCGTCCGGCCCGGTGGCCGCGGCGTAGCCGCCGGTGGCGCGGTAGGCCTCGGCATCCTCCGTGGCGCCGGGCGCCGCTCCGAGTACGGAACCCGGCGGCGGCTGCGCCGGGAATCGGATCGTGGTCATCGACTGCTTCCCTTCCGGGGCGTGGTGCGCAGTGTCCGTACGGCGCTCTCGAGCGCGGTGCGGTCCCTGGCGGTGCGGCCGTACCCCGGTCCCGGCAGGCCGATGAGCATGCGGTGGTGATCGAGGACCACCTCGGCGGCGAGCAGGGCGGCGGCGCGGTCGCCCTGCTCGGGTCGGGCGGCCACCGCGGTCACCAGTGCGGTGACCTCGGCCAGGTAGCGGAGCCAGGTGTGGCGGCTGCCCCGCAGGACCAGGCGCTCCACGCGCCGCCGTTCGACGGCCGTCAGCTCTGCCGACCGGGCGGGATCCGGGGGCGGACGGTGCGAGGAGGCGCGCAGGGCGGCGACCGCTGCGGGCAGTTCCCGCTCGGGTTCGGGGGTGAGCCCGAGCCAGTCCAGACGCCGACGACCGCTCATGCGTGCCTCCGGGGAGGGGGTGGGGTGGGGAGGGGCGGATGGGGGTGTGCCGTGATCGACCGGATCGCCGGCAGGGGCCGGGAGGCAGGGGGGCGGGCGAGAGGCGAACCCAGGGCTCACCGCGGCGGCTGCCAGTGATGCGGGAGCCGTGCGGGAGCGTGCAGGAGGGGATCAGGGGAGGGCGGGCCCGGGCGGATGCCTGGGCGGCGGGGCTGCACCGGGCCGGACGAAAGGCCCAGAGGTGGAGAAACAGCGGGGCAGCGACGAGAATTACGGTAGCTGACCGATCGGTCAGCGTACAAGTCTTGACCCGGCGGAAATCAGCCAGCAATCTGACTGTCCAATCGGTCAGCAAGGTCTCGGCGTCCGCCCCGGCCTGTTGCCCACAGCTGGGTCGTCTCGACACCGATCGCCGCACTGCGGCACGGAGGAGTCATCCGATGCACTCCAAAGCCCCTGAGAAAACCTCCCCCGACCCGCAGGTCCAGGACGCCCCCGGGCCCGCGCTGCCGGCCCGCTACTACACCGACCCGGACACGGCCGCCGCGGAGGTGCGGCAGGTCTTCGCCAAGTCCTGGCAGCTCGTCTGCCACGAGTCCGACCTGCCCCGCCCGGGAGCCCGGCTCGCCGCCGCGGTCGCGGACCGGGAGGTCCTGGTCGTCCGCACCGAGGACGGCGGCCTGGCCGCCCACCTCAACGTGTGCCGCCACCGCGGAACGCGCCTGGTCACCGCCCCCGAAACGACCGGCAAGGCGATCCGCTGCCCCTACCACGGCTGGACGTACCGCCTCGACGGGAGCCTGGTCGGAGCCCCGGAGGCCCGGCAGATCCCCTGCCTCGACAAGCCCGCGCTCGGTCTGTTCCCGGCCCGCGTCGAATCCTTCCTCGGCTTCGTCTTCGTCAACCTCGACCCCGACGCCGTCCCCCTGGCGGCCCAGTGCGCCGGACTCGCCGAGGCGGTCGGCCACTACGCCGGGGCCGACCTGGTGCCGGTCGGCCGCAGCCGGATCCACGACCTGGCCGGGGCCGAAGTGCAGGAGGCCAACTGGAAGGTGGCGGTCGACAACTACCTGGAGGGCTACCACGTGCCGGTGGCCCACCCCGGCCTGATGCGGCTGCTCGACTACCAGGGCTACACCTGCGAGATCGAGGATTCGTACGCGCTGTTCGCCTCGCCGCTGCGGGACAAGCCCTCCTCGAACTGGGCCGAACGCCTCTACCAGCGCATCGCCGCCCCCATGCCCGGCCTCGCCGAGGAGGACCGGCGGGTCTGGCGGTACGCGGTGATCTACCCCAACACCCTCATCGACTTCTACCCCGACCACGTGCTCGCCTGGACCGCGATCCCCACGGCGGTGGACCGGGTGGCCGTACCCGGCGCGTTCTACACCCGGCGCGGCACGGGACTGCGCACCCGGCTCGCCCGCCGCCTGAACATGCACATCGGCTGGATCACCAACGACGAGGACGCCGAGCTCGTCGCCCGCGTGCAGAAGGGGCTGTCCACGCCCGGCTTCGAGCCGGGACCCCTGTCCCGCCGAGAGTCGGCGGTCGGCTGGTTCGCCGGCCGCATCCGGGCCGACCTCGACGCCGGCCCGCACGCCTCCCTGCGCTGAACAGCACCCCTGCCCCCCGCGCCTCCTGCGCTGAACAGGGCCCCCGCCCCCCCCGCGCCTCCCCGCGCGGAACAGCGTCCCGCCCCCCACACAAACACCCCGGCCCCCTACGGAGAGGACCCCCGATGTCCCCCGAGGCACACTCCCTGTCCCGACGCTCCTTCCTCCGCGCAGGCACCGCCACGGCCCTCGGCCTCACGGCGGCCGGCTGCGGATTCGCATCCGAACCCGACCCGGCCGGCAAGGCGGCCGAGGAGACGCCGATCGACGTCAAGGTCGACGGCGACCTCATCTACTTCAACTGGGCCGACTTCGTCGACCCGGCCGTCTTCGAGGGCTTCGAGAAGGAGTACGGCGTCAAGGTCGTCCAGTCGAACTTCGACTCCATGGAAGGCATGGCGGCCAAGCTCAACGCCGGAAACCGCTACGACATCATCTTCCCCACCGCGAAATGGTCGGAGCGCCTCGCCGCCGGAGGCAGGCTGCGCACCATCGACCACGCCCGCCTGAAGAACGCCGAGGCCGTGTTCGGCGGTTACGACTACTTCGCCGACCCCTGGTACGACCCCGGCTCCCGCCACACCGTCCCCTTCACCATGTACAAGACCGGCATCGGCTGGCGCCGGGACCGGCTCGGCGACCTGACCGGATCCTGGGACGACCTGTGGAACGAGCAGGCCAAGGGCAAGGTCTTCGCACTCGACGACCGGGACGAGGTGCTCGGCATGGGCGCCCTCAAGCTCGGCCTGCGACTCACCACCGACGACCCGAACGACCTGGCACGGGTCACCGACACCCTCCGCTCGCTCCGCCCCCGCCTGCGCGGCTTCTCCAGCGACAGCTACAACAACCTGCTCAACGGCAACGCCGACATGACCCAGGCGTGGAGCGGGGACATGGCCGCCATGCTCGCCCAGGCGGAGGACCCCGCCGTCTTCGGGTTCGAAGTCGCCCGGGAGGGCGCCCCCGTCAACTCCGACTGCTACGCCATCCCCGCCGACGCCCAACACCCCGGCACCGCCATGCTCTTCATCGACTACATGCTGCGCCCGGAGAACGTGAAGAAGAACATCGAGTACATCGGCTACCCGATGCCCGTCCGCGGCAGCGAGGACACCTACACCGCGCTCGTGGAGCCCTTCCCCCAGTGCCTGGTGACGGCGGACGACCTCAAGGACGACAGCTACTTCCGCAACGGCACCGCGAAGGGCGAACAGCACCGCGACGCGGCCTGGACCGACGTGAAGGCCGGCTGACATGGCACGGAGCGACCGATCCCCAAGGGTGTCTCCGCCGCGCGGGGGGCCGCCCGTGCCGGGAGCGAGGCTGTGGACCTGGCTCATGCTTCCCGGCACCCTGTGGATGACCGGCTTCCTCCTCGCCGCCCTGCTCCTGGTGGCCACGCTCGCGTTCGGCACCACCGACCCGCTCGGAAACCCCCGCTTCGGTCTCAACCCCGGCAACTTCGCCGCCCTGGCGGACCCGGCCTACCGCACCGTCCTGCTGCGCTCCCTCGGCTACGCGCTGATCACCTGTGTGATCTGCCTGGCCGTGGCCTACCCGGTCGCCTACGCCATCGCGCTGCACGGCGGACGTTTCAAGAACCTGCTGATCGCGGCGATCGTCGTGCCCTTCTTCGCCAACTACCTGGTGCGGATGTACGGCTGGTCCGTGGTCCTGTCCGACGACGGACCGCTGCTCGAGGCCCTGCGCGCCCTGGGCATCGCCGACGACGGAACCAAGATCCTCCAGACCGGCCCCGGGGTCATCGCCGGACTCGTCTACGGTTTCGTCGTCTTCATGATCATCCCGTTGTACGCGGCCATGGAACGCATGGACACCTCGCTCATCGAAGCCGGACGCGACCTCTACGGCGGCCCCTTGCGGACCTTCCTCTTCGTCACCGTCCCCGCCACCCGGCAGGGCGCGGCCGCCGGCTGCGTCCTCGTCCTCCTGCCCGCCATGGGCGACTTCGTCAGCGCACAGCTCATGGGAGGACCGGACCAGATCATGATCGGCAACCTGATCCAGGACAAGTTCTTCCAGGGGCAGAACTGGCCGCTCGGCTCGGCCCTGACCATGCTGCTGATGGCGGTCCTGCTGTTCGGGATGCTCGGCTACCTGCGGCGCACCCGCAAGGACGAGGCGGAGGCGGTCCGATGAGCCCTCGCCCCGCCCCCCGCACGGTGCGCACACCGGCAGCCGACCCGCCCGGACACCGCGGGCTCCCGGCCGCCGACGGGCCCCCGGCCCGCCCCGCCCGCCGACCGCGGCTCCGCCGCCCGCGCCGCCGCCGCGCAGCCGAGCGCCGGCCCCGGTTCGCCATCGCCGTCACCGCCGCCTTCTTCGCGCTGCTCTACCTGCCCGTGGGCGTCGTCGCCCTGTTCTCCTTCAACTCGCAGAAGTCCCTCACCGTCTTCGAGGACGTAAGCCTCCGCTGGTACGGCGCGTTCCTGCGCGACGAGGTACTCATCGACTCGCTCGGCACGAGCCTGCGGGTGTCCCTGGTCGCCATGGCGGGCTCGCTCGTCCTCGGCGTGGCCCTGGCGCTGGGCCTGGTCCGCAGCCGCGGGCGCCTCGGCTCCTTCGCCGGACTGGTCATGCTCGTCCCGCTGATCACGCCGGAGATCGTCACCGGAGTGGCCGCGATGATGCTCTTCAAGGGGCTCGGCGTCACCCTGTCGACGACCACGGTGATGCTCGCGGAGATCACCTTCTCCATCTCCTACGTGACGGTCATCCTGCGCTCCCGCATCGCCGCCCTCAACCCCGAGGTCGAGGAGGCCGCGATGGACCTCGGCGCCACCCGCCGGCAAGCGCTGTTCCTGGTGACACTGCCCGCGCTGCTCCCCAGCATCCTCGCGTCCGGGGTGCTGATCTTCGCCCTGGTCTTCGACGACTTCGTGCTCGCCTACTTCACCACCGGAGTCGACCCGCAGCCATTGTCCGTACGCATCTACTCGGCGATCAGGTTCGGCGTCCAGCCCACCATCAACGCCGTGGGCACCCTGATGCTCGTCGGATCCATCGCCCTCATCGTGCTCGCGCTCGCCATCCCGCGCCTGTTCGGCCGCCGCGGCGGCCTCGATCTGCTCTCCGGGAAGTGACACCCATGCCGGATCCCCACCCGCACCCGCACTCGCTTCCGCTTCCGAACCAGCCCCCGCCCCCGCCCCCGCTCCTGCACCCGCACCCGCGCCCGCACCCCGCCGTCCGGCTCGACCGGGTCGGCAAGCGGTACCCCGGCTCCGACGCCCACGCCGTCCACGACGTCACCCTCGACATCGCCCCGGGCGAGTTCTTCTCCCTCCTGGGCCCCTCCGGCTGCGGGAAGACCACCCTGCTGCGGATGATCGGCGGCTTCGCCGACCCCACGGAAGGCAGTGTCCTGCTCGACGGGGCGGACGTCACAGGCCTTGCGCCCAACAAGCGCGACGTCAACACCGTCTTCCAGAGCTACGCCCTGTTCGACCACCTCTCGCTGGCCGACAACGTGGCCTTCGGACTCAAGCGCAAGGGCGTCGCCCGCACCGAGATCCGCCGGCGGGTCGCGGACATGCTCGAACTCGTCCAACTCGGCGGCCTGGCCGGCCGCAAGCCGGCCACGCTGTCCGGCGGCCAGCGGCAACGCGTCGCCCTCGCCCGCGCCCTGGTCAACCGGCCCCACGTCCTGCTGCTGGACGAGCCGCTGGCCGCTCTCGACCTCACCCTGCGCCGACGCATGCAGGTCGAGCTCAAACAGATCCAGCGCGAGGTCGGCATCACCTTCGTCCTCGTCACCCACGACCAGGACGAGGCCCTGACCATGTCGGACCGCCTCGCTGTCATGAACGGGGGCCGCATCGAGCAGTGCGGCACACCGGAGGACGTGTACGAGCGCCCGACGAGCAGCTTCGCGGCCTCCTTCATGGGCACCTCCAACCTCGTCCCCGGCACCTACCGCTCCGGCCGGGTCCTCCTCGACCAAGGCCCCGCCCTCCCGGTCGGCACCCGCTCCGGCATCCCCGACGGCAGCCGGGTCAGCCTCTCCATCCGCCCCGAGAAGATCTGGCTCTCCGACTTCGAACCGGGCATGGCCCAGGTCGGCGGAGTCGTCCGGGAGACCGTCTACTGCGGCCCGACCACCACCTACCTCATCGAACTGGCCCCCGGCGTCACGGTGTCCGTGCTGGAGCAGAACACCGTCCGCTCCCGCAGGGAGGACCGCTGGAGGGGCGGCGAGCAGGTCGAGATCGGCTGGAAGCCCGAACACTGCCTGGTCCTGGACCACGCCGACGCCTGACCGGAGGAACACCTAGATGAACCACGACGTCCTCGTGCTCGGCGCGGGACTGGCCGGTCTCGCCGCCGCGCGCGACCTGGCAGCGGGCGGGGCCGACGTCCTCGTCCTCGAGGCCCGCGACCGGGTCGGGGGCCGCGTCGAACAGACCGCCCTCCCCGACGGCCGGCTGGTCCAGCTCGGCGGCGAGGTGGTGGGCCGGGCCCACACCGCCTACACCACCCTGGCCGCGGAACTGGGCCTCACCCTGGTCCCCAGCTATGTCGCCGAGCCCGGCTCCCTCACCCGCGCCACCCCCGAAGGAGCATCCCCCGCGGACCCGCCCCACTGGTTCGGGCCGGGCGACGAGGCCTGCCACACCAAGGTCACCGCCGCGTTCACCGTGCTCGCCGGGACCGTCGACCCGGCCGACCCCTGGTCCCACCCCGAGGCCGCGCACCTCGACCGGTTGTCCGTGGGTGACTGGCTGCGCGCCCAGGGCGCCACCCCAGCCGTCGTACGCCTCTGGGAGATCGGCCACCTCGCCCTCGCCGACGGCTCCTGCGAGCGGACCTCCCTGCTCGCCGCCCTGCGCAAGCACGCGGCCGTACCCGGCGCAGGCCACTACGAGTACGAGGCGTGGGAGGGCCTGCGGGTCGCCGAGGGCTCGGCCACCGTGGCCCTGCGCATGGCGCAGGCCCTCGGCGGGCGGATCCGTACCGGCTCACCCGTCGAGGCGATCGCGGTACGACGGCCCGGCCGCTGCTCCGTGCGCCTGGCGGGCGGCGAGACCCTGACCGCCGCCGCCGTGGTCAGCGCCCTCCCGGTGGGCCCGCTCCGCTCGGTCGCCGTCACCGGCGTATCCGACCGGCGCCTCGCCTCCCTGCACCACCAACGCCACGCCCTGGCAGCCAAGTTCACCGCCGCGTACGCGCGTCCCTTCTGGCGCGACCGCGGCCTCAGCGGCCTGTCCGAATCCGAAGGGGTCCTCGGCAGCACCTGGCCGCAGAGCGACGGCATCCTCTCCGCCCTCGTCCCGCCCGAGCGCTACGGCGTCCTGCTCGGCACACCCGCCGCCCTGCGCACCGCCGAACTGCTCGCCGAGGTCGCCCGCCTCTTCGGTGACGAGGCGCACCGTCCGCTCGCCACGCACGTACGCCTGTGGGGCACCGACCCGTGGACCCAGGGGTACGTCACCCAGTGGACCCCCGGTGACGTCATGGCGGTCGGCCCCCTGCACGGCACCCACGAACCCCCCTTCTACGTCTGCGGATCCGACCAGTGGGTGGCCGGTTACATGGAAGGCGCCGTCCGCACCGGACGCGGGGCCGCCCAGGAGGCGCTGCGCCGTGGCTGACGCCCTGCACAACCACATCGGGGGAGTGGCGCGCCCCGCCTCCTCGGGGGCGACCACCGCCCTGACCGATCCCGCCACCGGCCGCGTGCACCGCCGTGCCGCGCGCTCCGGCCCCGCCGACGCGGACGCGGCCTGCGCCGCTGCGGCAGCGGCGTACACGGACTGGTCCACGACCACTCCCGCGACCCGCCAGCGCGCCCTGCTCGGCATCGCCGATGCCATCGAGACGCACGCGGACGCCTTCGTGGCCGCCGAAACCGGGGACACCGGCAAGCCCGCGGACCGGTTCACGGCGGACGAGCTGCCCGCGATCGTGGACGCCGTCCGCTACTTCGCCGGTGCGGCCCGGAACCTGCCGGGCGCCGCCGCGGCCGAGTACACCGAGGGCCGCACCTCGCTGCTGCGCCGCGAACCGGTCGGCGTCTGCGCCCAGATCACGCCGTGGAACTACCCCCTGATGATGGCCGTCTGGAAGATCGCTCCCGCGATCGCCGCCGGAAACACGACGGTGCTCAAGCCCGCCGACACCACGCCCTCCTCGTCCGTGCTGCTGGCCGGGATCGCCGCGGAGCACCTGCCGCCAGGGGTGCTCAACGTCGTCTGCGGCGACCGCGACACCGGCCGGGCCCTCACCGCCCACCCGGCGGTCGCCCTGATCGCCGTCACCGGCAGCGTCCGGGCCGGCCGGGAGATAGCGGCGGCCGCCGCGGCCGACCTCAAACGGGTCCACCTGGAACTCGGCGGCAACGCTCCCGTCATCGTCCACGAGGACGCGGACCCCGCAGCGACCGCCGCCGCCCTCGCCGCGGTGGCCTACTACAACGCCGGGCAGGACTGCACCGCGCCCACCCGTCTCCTGGTCCACCGCCGGATCCACGACGCGTTCCTCGCGGCGTTCGCCTCCGAGACCGGCAGGCTGCGCGCCGGCACCGACTTCGGCCCCCTCAACAGCGCGGCCCAACTCGCCTCGGTGCAGGCCCTGCTGGAGCGCCTGCCCGCCCGCGCCGAGATCGTCACCGGCGGTAGCCGGCTGCCGCGCCCCGGTTTCTTCCACGCGCCGACCGTGGTCGCCGGCGTCCGCCAGAACGACGAGATCGTGCAGGAGGAGGTCTTCGGCCCCGTCGTGACCGTCCAGTCCTTCGCCGACGAGGCCGAGGCGCTGCACCTCGCCAACGGAGTGCGCTTCGGGCTGGCCGCGAGCGTCTGGACCACCGACCACGACCGCGCGCTGCGCGCCACGCGGGCCCTGCACACCGGCATCGTCTGGGTGAACACCCACGGCACCACCGTCTCCGAGATGCCCCACGGCGGAGTCAAACACTCCGGCTACGGCAGCGACCTCTCGATGTCCGGCCTCCTGGACTACACCCAGACCAAGCACGTCATGCTGTGACCCCTGCCCGGCCGCACAGCAGCAGCGCGCCCCACGCCAAGTTACTCGGAGGTAGCCGCGGGGTGCGCCGGGACGGTAGCCTCGGCCGCCGAGAGGGGGAACCATGCCTCGTACGTTCACGGTGTCCGACAGCATCGTCGTCCACGTCCGCCCCGCCGATGTCTACCGGCACGTCTCCGATCCCGCACGGATGGGCGACTGGAGCCCGGAGAACCTCGGCGCCACCGTCCACGGCGGCTCCGCCGAACCCCGCGTCGGGATGGTCTTCGACGGCCGGAACAAGCGCGGGGCCTTCCGCTGGACCACGCGGTGCACGGTGACGGCGGTCGAGCCGGACCGGCTGTTCCGTTTCCGGGTGCATGCCATCGGGATCCGCCGTCCCCGGATACCCGGTCCCATAGCCACGTGGGAGTACCGCTTCGAGCCGGTCCCGGAGGGCACCCGGGTGACCGAGACGTGGACCGACGACCGCCGCTCGTGGCCGGACGCCGTGGCCCACGCCTTCGACCGGGTCGCGACGCGGGGACACACGTTCGCCGATTTCCAGCGCAGGAACATCGGCACCACCCTGCGCAACCTCAAGCAGGCACTGGAGGCCGCCTCCGGCTCCGCGTGATCCGGTCCCGGCGGCCGTCCGGCGCAGTGCCCACCTCCGTCAGGCCGCGGGTCCGCCGGGCTGGTCGCGGGTCGAACAGTGGATGCCGCCGCCGCCCGAGGCGATCGTGTCGATCGCGACCGGCACGACGTCCCGATCGGGGAAGTGGTCCCGCAGGAGGCCGCGGGCCCGGTCGTCCGCCGTGCGGTCCCCGAACTCCGGCAGGAACACGGCGCCGTTGGCGATGTAGAAGTTGGCGTAGGCCGACACGAAGTCCTCGCCCCTGCCCCTGATCCTCTTCGGGTCGGGCTGCGGCAGGTCGATGACCTCGAAGCGCCGGCCGCGGGCGTCGGTCGCCCCCGACAGGACGGACTGCGCCTGATCGGCGGAGCGCGACCAGGAGTCCGGCGGGGTGCCGGGGTGCGCACGGTCCAGCAGGACCACACCGGGCGCGGTGAAGCGCACCAGGCTGTCCACGTGAGCGTCCGTGATGTCCTCACCGCGTACCCCGGCCAGCCACACCACCTTCTCCACGCCCAGGGTCCGGCGCAGTTCCGCCTCGATCGTGTCGCGGCTCTTGCCCCGGTTGCGATTGTTGTTGACGATCGAGCTCTCCGTGATGAGCAGGGTGCCCTCGCCGTCGGTCTCGAAGGATCCGCCCTCCGCGACCAGCGGGGCCCGGACCCGGCGGATCCCGTACCTCTGGAGCAGGTTGCGTCCGACCGCGCCGTCGTTCCCGTGCTCCTGCTTGCCGCCCCAGCCGTTGAAGTTGCAGTCGACCCCGACGACCCGGCCGTCCTCCTCGGCGAAAACGGGGACGGTGTCGCGGGCCCAGAGGTCGTCGACGGCCAGCGGGACCACCTCGACCTGCGAGCCGCACGCCCGCCGGGCCGCCTCCGCCTGGTCGGGCCGGGCCATCATGACGACCGCCTCGTACTCTCCGACGGCCCGTGCGATCCGCGCGACGTCCTCGCGTACGTACGGCAGGTCTCCCTCCCAGACCGAGGAGAGCGCCGGCCAGGCCATGAACGTACGGGTGTGGCTCTCCCACTCGGCGCCCAGCCGCCGCCCGCCACCCGGGGCGGCGGGCGGGGAGGGCGCGCCGGTGCCCCCGGCCGGAGCTCCGCCTCCGGAGGGGCCGCAGCCCGACGCGCTCGCGAGGGCCGCGCCGATCCCGGCGAGGGCGCGCAGCGCGGTCCGGCGGGTGAGGTCGAGGAAGGACACGGGGACCTCCGGGCGTGGGCCGACAGAAGGGGTGCGTCCGGCCAGGGCGTGACGCGGCCACGTGTCGCCACTCTGACACTGACTGAAAATTCAGTCAATCCGGGTCGCACCTGCCCGCCCCGGCCCGGTCCCCGGTTTCCTCGACGCCGCCCTGATGCTCAGGCCGTCTCGTCGCGGATCACGTTGCGGTGCTCCTCGTAGACGAGCCGCGCGTCGTCGTTCGGGAGCGGCGCGGTCGTGAAGCCGCAGGCGCAGGTCACCACCGTGAGGTCGGACAGAGCGTGCAGGGTGGGCCCGCCAGGGCCGGTCCGGGCCGCCCCGGCCGGCTTCTCGTACCGGAGGTGGTGGGGGTAGCGGGAGGTGCGGTCGGCGGCCGGGGAGGCCCCGGTGGTGTCGAGGGTGAAGGGGTGCTCGCTCATGAGTCCAGTGTCGTCTGCCGGACGCGGGCAACCGCGTCCGCGCGGCAGAACCCGCCAGGGTGTCGCCCCCGAAGCCCTCCTGTGCCGCACACCGGCCGACGCCGTCCATGCCGGGCCGGCCGGCCGGAGGTGCCCGGCCGCCCCGGCCGGCGGGTGGCGCCTCAGTCGACCTGGAGCTCACCCATCCGGCTCCAGCCCGTCGCTCCGGGAATGGTGGTGCTGACGATGTCGGGCGTACGGGTGATGAGGGGGCGCATGGTCTCCAGAGCGGTGCGGAAGTGCTCGGAGGTCACATGAGCCTCCGCGGCGTCGTCCTGGAAGGCCTCGGTCAGCACGTAGGTGTCCGGCTCCTCCAGACTGCGGGACCACTCGAACCACAGGTTGCCGGGCTCGGCGCGGGTGGCTCGCGTGAACTCCGCGACCTTCGCGGGCCACTGGTCGACGAATGCGGGCTTGACGGAGAATTTCACCACAATGAAGATCATTCGAGCATTGTAGGCGTCTTCGGACACTGCGAAGGCCTCGCCGCGGCCTGCGGACCAGGCGCGGGTCCACCTCCAAGGAACCGCGTGTCCGCCGTGTTTCAGGGACGTGTTCGCGAATGCACCGGCAAGTGACGCGTATGTGTGGGTGATTCGAAGAGTGTGGTCATTCCGAGGGGCCCGCGCGGAGGTCTCTTTAAGAAACCTCGTTGAACAACGCCGACGCGCGGGGCGGCCTTGAATCAACTCCGGTAATCGGTCAGGGTTTCGAGCTGACCCCCGGAGATCTTTCGGCTTCTGAGGGGTCGTGCCACACGCTTTGACGCCCCACACGTCAACACGAGGAGTACTCCCTTCATGTCAACTCACAAGCACGCACGCACCCGTTCGCGCGGCTTCCGGGTCCTTGCAGTGGCCACGGGAGTCGCCACTGCAACCGGTGTCTGCATGCTGCTGTCCCCCCTCGCCGGTGCGAACACCCCCGCCGAGGGAACGGTGTACGGGCTGGGCGCACCCGGTGCGCTCAGCGGCAGTTACATCGTCATCCTCGACAAGGACGCGGACCGGCAGGCGCTCGTCAAGAAGTACGGCGGCGAGCTCAAGCGCAACTACACCTCCGCGGTCAACGGCTTCTCGGCGGCAGGGCTTTCGGAGACGGCGGCCAAGCGCCTCGCCGCCGACCCGGCCGTCGGCAAGGTCGTCCAGAACAAGAAGTTCTCCATCAACACCACCCAGAGCAACCCCCCGTCGTGGGGCCTCGACCGCATCGACCAGACGGCGACCGCGGCGGACAAGAAGTACACGTACCCCGACGCGGGCGGCGACGGCGTGACGGCCTACGTCATCGACACCGGCGTGCGGATCAGCCACAAGGACTTCGGCGGCCGGGCCGCGCACGGCTTCGACGCGGTGGACAACGACCAGACCGCCGACGACGGCAACGGACACGGCACGCACGTCGCCGGGACCATCGCGGGCACCTCCCACGGGGTGGCCAAGAAGGCCAAGGTCGTCGCCGTCCGGGTGCTCGACGACAACGGATCGGGCACCACCGAGCAGGTCGTGGCGGGCATCGACTGGGTGACGCAGCACCACAGCGGGCCCTCCGTCGCCAACATGAGCCTCGGCGGCGGCGCCGACGAGGCTCTCGACGAAGCCGTGCGCCGGTCGATAGCCGCCGGCGTCACGTTCGGCGTCGCGGCGGGCAACGAGTCGTCCGACGCCGGTCAGGGCTCCCCCTCGCGGGTTCCCGAGGCCATCACGGTGGCTTCCAGCGCAGCCGACGACTCCCAGTCCTCGTTCTCCAACTTCGGAAAGGTCGTGGACCTCTACGCACCGGGCTCGGACATCACCTCCGCCTGGAACGACAGCGACACCGGTACGAAGACCATCTCCGGCACCTCGATGGCCACCCCGCACGTGGTCGGAGCCGCTGCCCTCTACCTGGCCGGCCACAAGGACGCCTCGCCCGCCCAGGTCGCACAGGCCCTGACGACGGGGGCGACCCCGGGGAAGATCACCAACCCGAGCAGCGGAACCCCGAACAAGCTGCTGAAGGTGTCCGCGCAGTAGGGGACACCGCCCGCGAACGCGCCGGGGCCGCCGCACCCGAGGGGGGATGCGGCGGCCCCGGCGTTCGGATCAGCGCACCCACGGCCTCCACACCGGCTCGTTGCGCTCCACCCACTTCTTCGCCGCCTGCTCGGGCGACAGCTTCTCCTCGGCGATCATCAGCGCCACCTCGTTCTGCTCCTCGACGCTCCAGCGGAACCGCTTCAGGAACTCCGCGGCCTCTCCGCCCGCCTCCGCGAACCGCGTGTTGAGGTACTTCTGCAGCGGCGTGTGGGGATAGGCGCAGGCCACCCGCTCCGGATCCGCGTCGCAGCCCTCCCGGTACTCGGGCAGCTCCACCTCCGTCATCGGAACCCGCTCGAACAGCCACTGGGGCTTGTACCAGTACGTGAGGAACGGCTTGCGCTCCTTCGCGAACTGCCTGATCTGAGTGATCTGCGCGGCCTCGGAGCCGGCGAAGACCACCTCGAAGTCCAGGTCCAGGTTCTTCACCAGCGCCTTGTCGTTCGTGACGTACGACGGGGAGCCGTCGAGCAGCTGGCCCTTGCCCCCGCTTTCGGCACTGCGCAGCAGATCGGCGTACTTGTCGAGGTTCTTCCAGTCGGTGACGTCCGGATGGGCCTCGGCGAAGTACGTCGGCACGTACCAGCCGATGTGGCCGGTCACGCCCAGGTCACCGCCCGGGGTGATGGTCTTCTTCTCCTGGACGTACCGCTTCTCCTGCTCCGGGTGGCCCCAGTCCTCCAGGATCGCGTCGACCCGGCCCTGACTGAGCGCGTCCCACGCGGGCACCTCGTCCACCTGCACGGTGTCCACCCGGTAGCCCAGCTCGTGTTCGAGCAGGTAGGCGGCGACGGCGGTGTTCGCCTGCGCGCCGACCCAGGACTGGACGGAGAGGGTGACGGTCTTCGCGCCCTGCGCGGCGGCGTACGGCGAGGCCTGGCGCGTCATGTCGGCCGCGCCGCACCCGGTGAGCACGGCCAGCGCGGTCACGGCGGCGAACGCGCCGAGACGGCGACGGCCGCACCGCTGACGGCTCCCGTTCCGTTCGTGGATGTCGGGCATGTCAGGCCTCCTTCGCGGGCTGGGTGATCCGGTCGAGCATCAGACCGAGACAGACGATCGCGGCGCCGGCCACCAGACCGGTGGCCAGGTCGCCCTGGGCGAGGCCGAGCACGACCTGGTAACCCAGCGCGCCCCCGCCGACGAGGCCGCCGATGATGACGACGGCGAGCACCAGCACCACCGCCTGGTTCAGGGCCAGCAGCAGCGCGGGCCGGGCCAGGGGCAGCTGGACCTGGCGCAGCTGCTGCGTCCCGGTGGCGCCGAGCGAGCGCGCCGACTCCAGGGCCGCCGGGCTCACCTCGCGCAGGCCCTCGGTGGTGATGCGTACGACGGCGGGCAGTGCGTACACGACCGCGGCGGCCGCGGCCGGTGCGCGGCCGACGCCGAACAGCGCGACCACCGGGATGAGGTAGACGAACTGCGGCATGGTCTGGCACACGTCGAGCACCGGGCGCAGCAGACGCCGGGCGCGGGAACTGCGGGCGGCGGCGATACCGATCGCGAAACCGAGGACCAGGGTCACGGCCACGGCGGCCAGCACCTGGGACAGGGTGTCGAGGGAGGGCTCCCACACCCCGAGCACACCGATGGCGGCCAGGGCGAGGACGCCGGTCAGCGCGGTGCGCCAGGTGCCGGCCAGGAGGCCGAGCGCGCCGACCACGAGCAGGAGGAGCCACCAGGGGGTGGCCTGCAGCCCGGAGCGCAGCGGGTCCAGGATCCAGCCGGTGAAGCGGGCGGCCCAGTCGGCGGTTCCGCCGACCACCGGCACCCCGGAATACAGATGGTCCGTCATCCAGCCCACCGCCCGGTTGACCGGCTCGGCGATCGGCACGGTCCAGGACCCGGGCCACAGGGACGTGCCCGCCATCCGGCCCGCCACGGCGGCGGCGACGGCGGTGAGCACGGTGAGCAGCCGCCCGTACCAGCCCTCGAACACCCGCCGCAGCAGCGGCTGCCGGTGCGGGGGAACCGGGTCGGCGCCCAGCCGGGCGCCCGCCGCGCCGGCCGTGCGGTCCAGGACCACCGCGAGCAGCACGATGGGGATGCCGGCGGCGAGCGCCGCGCCGACGTCGACCGAGGCGAGGGCCTGGTAGACCCGGTCGCCGAGGCCGCCCGCACCGATCACGGAGGCGATGACGGCCATCGACAGCGCCATCATGATCGCCTGGTTGACGCCGAGCAGGATCTGCCGGCGGGCCAGCGGGAGCCGTGCCGTCAGCAGGCGCTGGCGCCCGGTCGCACCCAGCGAGTGCGCGGCCTCCAGCACCCCGGCGTCGGCCTCGCGCAGGCCGAGCGCCGTGAGCCGGGCCATCGGCGGCGCCGCGTACACCACGGTGGCCAGTACGGCGGCGGGGACGCCGATTCCGAAGACCAGGACCATCGGCAGCAGGTACGCGAAGGCGGGCAGCACCTGCATGGTGTCGAGTACGGGACGCAGCGCGCGGTCGGCACGCGGCGACAGCCCGGCGGCCAGTCCGAGGAGGGCCCCGACCGCGACGGAGGCCGCGACGGCCACGACCATCAGGGCGAGGGTCTGCATCGTCGGCACCCACATGCCGAGCAGCCCGCACACGGCGAACGCGGCCGCGCAGGTGACGGCGAGCCGCAGGCCCGCCAGGCGCAGCGCGACGAGTCCGGCCAGGGCGGTCACGCCGGTCCATCCCGCAGCGAGCAGGACGCCGTACACCGCGCGCACGGACACGACCACGGCATTGCTGACGTGCCCGAAGAAGTAGAGGAACAGCGGATGGCCGTCCCGGTTGTCGATGATCCAGTCACCGGCCCGGCCGAGCGGCCCGGAGAGGTCGACGGCGAGGGCGGAAGGCCAGCTTCCGGCACCGGGGAAGGCCACCGCGAGCGGCAGCAGTACCACCGCGGCGACAGCGAGGGGCAGGACCCTGCGGACGGCACGGTGGTCGAGCAGCAGGGCTTTGAGGCGCCGGCCCGGCGCACGGGCCGCGGTGGACCGCGGCCGGTCGGTCCGCCCGCCGACGGGCAGCCGCTCCGGCAGTCCGGACCGGGGCCCGGCACTTGCGGGGTCCCGTACGGGTCTGGTGGTCGTGGTCATCCGTGCCACCTCCCCGCACCGGTGAGGGCGGACCGGCGCAGGGCGCGGGTACGGCGCGTCATGCTGCCACCCCCCGCCCGGCCGAGGCCGGCAGGCCGGCCACCACCGCGAGCAGTCCCGCGTCGTCGACGACACCCAGGCACCGGCCCTCGTCGACCACCCGCGCGGGGCCACCGCTGCGGGCGACGGCCTCGATCGCTTCCACCACCGTGGTCGCGGGGGTCAGCGCCGGGCCCTGACCGGCCTCGCCGTCCGTCGCCGGGCGCATCGCGCTGCGTACGGTGAGCACCTGCTCGCGGGGCACGTCGCGGACGAAGTCCCGTACGTACGCGTCGGCGGGCGAGCCCACGATCTCCTCCGGCGTGCCGAGCTGCACGATCCGGCCGTCGCGCATCAGCGCGATCCGGTCGCCGAGGCGCAGCGCCTCGGACAGGTCATGGGTGATGAAGACCATCGTGCGGCCCTCCTCGTGGTGGAGCCGGGCCACCTCGTCCTGCATCTCCCGGCGGATCAGCGGGTCGAGCGCGCTGAACGGCTCGTCGAACAACAGCACTTCCGGGTCGGCGGCCAGGGCGCGGGCCAGGCCCACGCGCTGCTGCTGGCCGCCGGACAGCTGACCGGGCCGGCGTTCCTCGAGGCCCTCGAGGCCGACCTTGCCGACCATCTCGGCGGCCTTGGCGCGCCGGTCGGCGCGGCTCATGCCCTGGATCTCCAGGCCATAGGCAACGTTGTCGAGCACGGTGCGGTGCGGCAGCAGGCCGAAGTGCTGGAAGACCATGGAGGCGCGGTGGCGGCGCAGTTCGCGCAGCCGAGCCCGGTCCATGGCGAGGACGTCCTCGCCGTCGATGGCGAGGGATCCGGCCGTGGGCTCGATCAGCCGGGTCAGGCAGCGCACCAGGGTGGACTTGCCGGAGCCGGACAGGCCCATGACCACGAAGACCTCGCCCTTGCGGACGTCGAAGGTGACGTCGCGGACGGCGGCCGTGCAGCCCGTGCGCTCGCGCAGTTCGGCGGCGGGCAGCGCCGCGTGCTCGGAGCCCGGCACCAGCGCGGCCTTGCGCTGGGGGCCGAAGACCTTCCACAGGCCCTGTACGGAGAACACGGGCTCGGCGTCTGCGCCGGACGCGGCGGAGCCGGGGCGGGGAGCGGTCACCGGACCTCACCGCCCAGCAGCTCGGCGGCCTTCTCGCCGACCATGAGTACTCCGATCATCGGGTTGACCGCGGGCATCGTCGGGAAGACGGAGGCGTCCGCGATGCGGATGCCCTCCAGTCCCCTTACCTTCAAGTCGGGTCCCACAACGGCCCTTTCGTCGTCGGCGGCGCCCATCTTGCAGGTACCTGCCGGGTGGTAGACGGTGTGTGCCACCGAGCGGGCGTACGCGCTCAGCGCCTCGTCGTCGTTGATCTCCGGGCCGGGGCACACCTCGCGCTTCAGCCATCCGGCGAGCGGTTCGGCCGCCGCGATCTCGCGGGCCAGCTTGATGCCGTCCACCAGGGTCCGGCCGTCGTAGTCGTCCTCGTCCGTGAAGTAGCGGAAGTCGAGGGCGGGTTTGACCTCGGGGTCCGCGCTGGTCAGGTAGAGGCGGCCGCGGCTGCGCGGCTTGGGGATGTTGGGGGTCAACGAGACGCCGTGCGCGGGCCGTTCGTAGCCCAGCCGCTCCGGATTGTCGGTGAACGGGATCTGGTAGAAGTGGAACATCAGGTCGGGCCCGGGGGAGTCCGGGTCGCGCCGGACGAACAGGCCCGCGTCGCTGTCCATCGCCGAGTTCTCGGGGATCGGCCCGTTCGTCTCCCAGACGATCACGGACTCCGGGTGGTCCAGGAGGTTCTCGCCGACTCCGGGCAGATCGTGGACCGGGGGTATGCCGAGGGCCTCCAGGTCCTCGCGGGGTCCTATGCCCGAGTGCAGCAGCAGGCGCGGGGTGTCCACGGCGCCCGCGCACACCACCACCTCGCGGCGGGCGGTGATCAGCGCCTGCGTGCCGTCCGCGGCGCGGACGTGGACGCCGCGCGCCCGGGTGCCGTCCAGTTCGAGGCGGTAGGCCCAGGTCTCGAGCAGGATCCGCAGGTTGGGCCGGTCGTCCATCACCGGGTGGAGGTACGCCACCGAGGCGGACGAGCGCTTGTTGGTCTCCGGGTGGTAGGCGAGGTCGAAGAATCCGGCGCCCTCGTGGAACGGCTTGCGGTTGAAGCCCTCGACGAGGGGCACCCCGAGCGCGGCCTGCGCCGCGTCCACGAAGTCACGGGCGATCGCGTTCCGGTCCGCCTCGTCGACCGGCACGATGTTGTTGAGGAGCCGGTCGAAATACGGGTCCATGGCGGCCGCGTGCCATCCCTCGGCGCCCGCCTGCGACCACTCGTCCCAGTCGGACGGGAGCGGCTTGAAGGCGATCAGGGTGTTGTGCGAGGAGCAGCCGCCCAGGACGCGGGCCCGGCTGTGCCGGATGTGCGAGTTGCCGCGCGGCTGCTCGGTGGTGGGGTAGTCGTAGTCGAGTTCCCCGCCGAGCAGGCCCATCCAGCGGCGCAGGGTGAGCACGTCGGGGCGGTCGACGTCGCTCGGCCCGCCCTCGATGACGGCGACGGTCACGTCGGGGTCCTCGGTCAGGCGGGATGCGATCACCGAACCGGCGGTGCCGCCGCCGACGACGACGTAGTCGTACTCGAGCGGGTGCGCGGACGCGGGCCCGTACGCGTGCTCGTGCCCGTCCTGCTGCGTGGTGTCCGTGTTCTCGTTCATGTCTCTCCTGCTCCTCAGCCCGCGAACCAGCGCACGGGGCGCGGAGCGAGGTTCTGGTACACGTGCTTGGTCTCGCGGTACTCGGCCAGGCCGGACGGGCCGAGTTCGCGTCCGATGCCGGACTTCCCGAAGCCGCCCCATTCGGCCTGCGGGAGGTACGGGTGGAAGTCGTTGATCCAGACGGTGCCGTGCCGCAGCCGGCCCGCCACCCGGCGCGCGCGGCCCTGGTCCGCGGTCCAGACGCCGCCGGCGAGCCCGTACTCGGTGTCGTTGGCGAGCGCGACGGCCTCGTCCTCGGTACGGAAGGTTTCGACCGTCAGGACCGGCCCGAAGACCTCCTCGCGGACGACGCGCATCCTGCGGTGACAGCGGTCGAGGACGGTGGGCCGGTAGAAGAAGCCCGGCCCCTGCGGGCGTTCGCCGCCCGCGCGCAGTACGGCGCCCTCGGCGAGCGCGGAGGCGACGTACGACTCGGTCCGCTCGCGCTGGGCGGCGCAGACCAGCGGGCCGCACTCCACCCCCGGGTCGGTGCCGCGGCCGAGGCGGATCTTCTCGGCGCGGCGGGCGAGTTCGGCGACGAAGCGCCCGCGCAGCGACTCCTCGACGATCAGCCGCGAGCCGGCCGAGCACACCTGGCCGCTGTGCATGAACGCGGCATTGAGGGCCTGGTCGACGGCGGTGTCGAAGCCGGCCTCGGTGGCGCAGGCGTCGGCGAAGACGACGTTGGGGTTCTTGCCGCCGAGTTCGAGGGCGACCTTCTTGACGGTGTCGGCGGCCGCGCGCATGACCTTCGTACCGCTGGCGAGTCCGCCGGTGAAGGAGACCAGGTCGACATCGGGATGGGCGGCGAGGCGCGCGCCGACCGGATCACCGGCGCCGGTGACCAGGTTGGCGACGCCCGCGGGCAGTCCCGCCTCCGCCAGCAGCTCGATCAGGGCCACGGTGGTCAGCGGGGTGATCTCGCTGGGCTTGATCACGAAGGTGTTGCCCGCCGCCAGGGCGGGAGCGATCTTCCAACTGGCCTGGAGCAGCGGATAGTTCCACGGGGTGATCAGCGCGCACACCCCGACCGGCTCGTGGACGACGACGCTGTGGACCTCGGGGGACCCGGCGTCGACGACCCGGCCCGCGCCCTCACCGATGACGAGGTCGGCGAAGTAGCGGAAGGCGTCGACCACGCAGTCCACGTCCACGCGGCCCTCTTCGAGCGTCTTGCCCGCGTCCTGGCTCTCCAGGAGGCCGATGCGCTCGCGGTCGCGCTGGAGCAGGTCGGCAGTGCGGCGCAGCAGCGCGGCACGCTCGGCGACCGGCGTGCGCGGCCACGGTCCGCCGTCGAAGGCGGCCCGCGCGGCGCTCACGGCCGCGTCGGCGTCGTCGGCGCCGCCCTCGGCGACCACGGCGAGGACGGAGGCGTCCGCCGGGTCCAGGATCTCCCTGGCAGCCCCTGATGCCGCGGACCGCCACGACCCGGCTGTGTAGATGGTCTTCTGCTCCGACACGACGCTCCGTACCTCCAGGTACCCCCGGTTGCGTCACCCCGGCGGACCCGCGGTGACCTGGCAATCACCGCGCATGCCCCATGCCCCCGAACTCATGTCCCATCCATCACTCGAAGTGACTGGAGTCACGCCGACCCGATGCATGCGCCGCGCGGAGGCCCCGCGGCCCCGCAGACCCGCGGCTCACGAAGACCGGTTCATCCGCAGCCGCAGGCTGTCGTAGATCGGCGTGCTCCCGATCCGGTCGGCGGTCAGCGTCGCGGCGAAGCACGCGGTGAGCAGCGGAACGAGCAGGGCGGTGGAGCCCGTGATCTCGACGGTGAGCACGATCCCGGTCAGCGGTGCGCGGACGACCGCAGAGAACAACGCGGCCATGCCGGTGAGTGCGAAGGACACGGCGGCCGGGTCCCCGTCCGGGAGGAGCGGGAGCGCCAGCCCGTGCACGAGAGCCCCCCACACCGCGCCCAGCGCGAGCAGGGGAGCGAAGAGCCCGCCCGGCGCGCCGGCCGCATAGCTGAGCGGACCGGCCGCGAACCGCACCACGAGGTAGCCGGCGAGTACGGGGACCACCGGTACGTCGCCGTGCAGCAGGCGTTCGCTCACCTGCTCCCCGCCGCCGCCCAGCAGCGGATCGGCGTACAGCAACAGGCCCACGACGGCGCCGATCACGGCCGCGCGGGCGACCGGGCCGACGCGCCGCACGTGATCGCACCAAGCCAGCAGCCCGATGACGAGCCGGTTGTAGCCCGCCCCCAGGACGCCCGTGGCAGCGCCGAACAGGAGGAAGGCGGGCAGGTACGCGAGCGACGGGCCGACCACGTGCGCCACGGGCAGGACGGGGCCGCTGCCGAGCACGAGCCCGGAACATCCGACGGCCGTGGCGGTGCCGATCAGGGTGAGGAGCACCAGACGCGGCCTGACCGCCCCGGCCACTTCCTCGCACACGAACAGCAGGCCCCCGAGGGGTGCGGTGAAGGCCACGGCGAGCCCGGCTCCGGCGAGCGAGGTGTGCAGCAGGGTGATGTCCCGCGCACCGAGCCGCGTACGGCGCCCCGCCTCCGCGCCGATCACCGCGCCCATGTGCACCGTCGGGCCCTCCCGGCCGAGCAGCAGGCCCGAGCCCATGGCGATCACGCCGCCCGCGTACCGGGCCGGGATGATCCGCCACGCCCGCGGCGGCGCTTCGCCGCGCCACACGGCCTCGACCTCCTGGATTCCGCTCCCGGCGGCCGCGGGGACCCGCCGCGCGATCGCGCACGCGGCGGCGGCGCCCGTGGCCGTGACGGCCACGGGAAGCAGCCAGCCGGCTCCGCCCAGCCCCTCCGATGCGCTCAGCAGGGAGCCGTAGAGGTCCTCGGCCCGGGCCAGGCACCAGCGGAAGCTCCCGCCGACCAGCCCGACGAGGCAGCCGGCGACCGCGGCGACGGGGAACACGGCGCACCGGCCGCGGTGAGCACGGGCAGGGGTGGGCATGCACAGACCTCCGCCGAGCCGTGGGTCGCGTCCGCACGAGACTGGCCCGTCACCGACGGGCCGTTGCGGACGCCGCGGCGGCCGCGCCGAAACGGTCCCCGACCGGACCAACGACCGGACCAACGGCCGGCCTGCGCTCAGCGGCCCCAGGGCGCCGCGGTTTGTTTTTCAAGAAGTGAATCAACGCGGGCCGTGGAAGGGATGGCAACGTTGCCATCTCGTTAATAGTTCACTTCTTGACGACGGTAGGGGTGCCCAGTTGACTGCGTCTACCTCGGCCGCACGTACACGGCCTCGTCAGGGAGGTTTACCTCGTGAACGCACATTTGCGCCGTGCCGCCGTTGCCGTCGCTGCTTCGGCGACGACCGTCTCGCTCGCCGCCTGCGGGGGCGCCGAGGAGGCCGGCGGGGGATCAGGGGGCCGGGCCGGGAGCGACGCCGTCACGGTCGGTCTCCTCCTGCCGGAGAACCAGACCGCGCGCTACGAGAAGTTCGACAAGCCGCTCATCGAGAAGGCGGTCGCCCGGCTCACGCGCGGCAAGGGCCGGGTCGTCTACGCCAACGCCAAACAGGACGCGGCCACCCAGAGTTCCCAGGTGGACACCATGATCGCCAACAAGGTGAACGTCCTGATCATCGACGCGGTGGACTCCAAGGCCATCGCCGGCCCGGTCAAGAAGGCCAAGGAGGCCGGCATCCCGGTCGTGGCCTACGACCGCCTGGCCGAAGGCCCGATCGACGCCTACACCTCCTTCGACAACGAGGACGTCGGCAAGGTCCAGGGCGCGGCCCTGCTCGAGGCGCTGGGCGACAAGGCCAAGGACGGCCAGATCGTCATGATGAACGGCTCGGTCACCGACCCGAACGCCAGGCTCTTCAAGTCCGGCGCCCACTCCGTCCTCGACGGCAAGGTGAACATCGCCAAGGAGTACGACACCGTCGACTGGAAGCCGGAGAACGCCAACACCAACATGGCGGCCGCCCTCTCGGCCGTCGGCAAGGGCAAGATCGTCGGCGTCTACTCCGCCAACGACGGCATGGCGGGCGGCATCATCACCGCCCTCAAGGCCGCCGGCCTGTCCACCCTGCCCCCGGTCACCGGCCAGGACGCCGAACTCGCCGGTGTGCAGCGCATCGTCGCGGGCGAGCAGTACATGACCGTCTACAAGCGGTACGCCCCCGAGGCGGCGGCCGCCGCGGAGATGGCCGTCGCCCTCGCCAAGGGCGAGAAGTTCGACGGAATCGTCAACCAGCTCGTCGACAGCCCGACCAGCAAGCGCGTCCCCTCGGTCCTCGTCCCGGGCGTCTCCCTGACCAAGGCCAACGTCAAGGCCACCGTGGTCGACGACGGCGTCTACACGGTCGCCGAAATCTGCACGGACAAGCTCAAGGCCGCCTGTGAGGAGCTCGGCTTGAAGTAGCCCCGGTATCTCGGCCCCCGCTACGTCGGCCCCCGGTACCTCGGCCCCGGTACGTCGGCCCCCGGACCGGCGGATCAGGGCGTGGCCGGCCGCTCCCAGAGGCGCGTGAGGTGGGCGTCGAGGACCTCCCGCGCCGCCCGCGGCGTGAGGTGACCGATCAGGACGTGTGCAGTGAGTCCGTCGGCAAGGGCCAGCAGGGTACGTGCCTCCAGGCGCGGGTCGAGGGGAACCGAGTCCCCGGTGGCCTCACCGGCTTCGGAGAAGAGGTGCGTGAACACGTCCTGCAGGGCCGCGTAGTTCTCCTTCAGGGTCTTGGCGAGCACCTCGCTGACCGCGGCCTGTGCGACGAACGCGAGCCAGACCCGGGCCTCGGCCCGGTGTTCGTCGCGCAACAGCGCGATCTCGGTGGCCGCGTGGCCCACGGCCGTGGCGGCCGACTGCGCCGGGCTGCTGACGAGCCGCGCCCGTACGCGCTCGCCGATGCGCTCGCCCACGTGTCCGAGGGCGAAGACGAGCATCTCCTCCTTGGTGCGGAAGCACCGCTGCACGGCGCCCATCGACACCTGCGCCCGGGCGGCGACGTCGCGCAGGGTCACGCCCTCCAGCCCGCTTTCGTCCGCGAGACGGCACACGGCCTCCGCGATGAGGCGCCGTCGGCCCTCGTGGTCCACCTGCCTGGGCATGTCCGGTGCCTCCCTGTCGCACGGCCCGGCCGGCGCAGCGCCTTTATGCGATGCGCTCGTACCGATTCCCAGGGTACAGTTCCGATGCATCTGCATCGGAACGGAGTGGGAACCGCACATGGACCAGGAACAGCGCCGGGGACGGGAACAGCAGCAGGGACGGGCATCGGCGGGGGGCGGGAACGGCGCGCGCCGCGCCGCGTTCTGGAGGCTGTCGGCCGCCGCGCAGGCGCAGGCGGTGCGCAGCGCGGAGATCTCGGCGGTGGAGCTGATCGACAGCCACCTGGAGCGCATCGCCGAGGTCAACCCGCAGGTGAACGCGGTCACGCAGCTGCTCGCGGAGCGTGCCCGCGAGGCCGCCGCGCGGACCGACCGGCGTCGGGCGGCCGGTGAACCGCTCGGGCCGCTCGCGGGCGTGCCGTTCACGGTGAAGGAGACCACCCCGGTCGAAGGGGTGCCGACCACGTTCGGCAGCGAGCGGTTCCGCGCCTTCGTGGCGCCCGCCGACGCGCCGCCGGTGGCCCGCCTGCGCGCCGCCGGCGCCATCCCCATCGGACACAGCAACATGCCCACCCTCGTGCTGGCGGGCATGCACACGCGCAGCGAGCTGTTCGGCGACACGGTCAATCCGTGGGACAGCGCCCGCACTCCCGGCGGCACCAGCGGCGGCGACGCGGTAGCCGTCGCCACGGGCATGGCCGGCCTCGGGCTCGGCAACGACTCCGGCGGCTCGATCCGCGTCCCGGCCCAGTTCTGCGGCGTGGCCGGGCTGAAGCCGACCACCGGGCGCTTCCCGTCGGACCAGCGCGTGCTCGGCCCGGACGACCCCGGCCCGGCATCGCAGATGCTGGTCACCGACGGCCCGCTGGCCCGGACCGTGGGCGACCTGAGGCTGGCCTACGAGGTGCTGGCCGGCACCGACCCCCGCGACCCCCGGGCCGTACCGGTACCCGCCTACGGCGATCCGCTTCCCGCACCCGTCAAGGTCGCGATGGTGGCGGACCCCGGCGGGCAAGGCGTCCACCCCGCCGTCCGGCGCGCAGTGGAGACCGCGGCCGACGCCCTGCGCGACGCCGGGTACGAGGTGTGCGAGGTGGAGGACGTACCGAGGATGGACGAGGCGCTCGAGGCGTACGGCCGGATCACCGTCACCGAGTTCGCCCCGTCCTGGCCGGTGGTGCGCACCCTGCTCGGCAAGGGCGGGGACCGCTACATCGCGATGGCCATGGAGCGGACCCCGCCCGCCGACGGGGCCGAGTTCATGAAGCTGATGGGCACGTGGATGGGCATCCGCCGCTCGTGGGCCGCGTTCCTCCACGCGTACCCGCTGCTGCTCGGCCCGTCGTTCACCGAGCCGCCGGTGGAGCCGGGGTTGGAATCCCGCGACAGGGCGGGACGCGACCGGGTGGCCTCGGGCATGCGGCTGTGCACGGTGACGAGCTTCGTGGGCGTGCCGGCGGTGGCCGTACCGACCGGGCTGGCCGACGGCCTCCCGTGCGGGGTGCAGATCGTCGGGCGCGCCTTCCGTGAGGACCTGTGCCTGGGCGCGGCCCAGGCGATCGAGGACCGACTCGGAGTCCTGACCCCGGTCGACCCGCGCGGGTGAGACCCGGCCGGCCGTCCGGCCCGCCGGCCGTCCGGCCCGCCGGCCGTCCGGCCCGCCGGCCGGACCGGGCCCGGCTCAGCGGTTCCGGTTCCGGTCTCTCCAGCCTCGCCTCATCGTGGCGATGAGCCGGTTGTCCTTGATGCCGGCGCGGTCGGACGATTCCAGGTGCACGTCGGTCCCGTCCGTGAGGACGTGGTTGCCTTCCACGATCCCGCCCCGCGTGGCCTTCATCTCCATGGAGGCGAGGTTCGCCTCGACGACGTTCTCCGCCACGCTCCCGCCCTCACTCGCGACCATGGTGATCGAACGGCTCCGCGCGGGGCCCGCGTCCGACGGCCCCGCCGCGGAGCTGTCGATCCACACGAGGACCATCCACACGGCGACCACCGTGACCAGAGCGGCGATCAGCACCCAACTGAAGTCGCTGGTGACGATGTTGGTCAACGCGCCGGCCACCACCCCCAGCGCGACCGAGGCCACTGCACGCAGACGGATACCCAACGACGGCATGGCGGCCTCCCCCTCCTGCGAGAGCTTTCAGGTTAAGCCCACGAGCCCTCCAGAAGGGAGCACTATGGGACCAGGGGCGGAAGGCGCGCAACGACGGGCGCCGGCCAGGGGGGAGCAGGGGGATGCTGGGTGACTTCACCGATCGTGAAGAGGCACTGGCGGCCTTCGGCGCACTGACCGATCCCGCATCACCCCATCGCGTCCTGGCCGTCCACGGGGTGGCCGGACAGGGGAAGTCGACCTTTCTGCGCCACGTGGCCGCCCGAGACGGCCAGTACGGGCTCGTCGATCTCGACGCGCTGTCCGCTCCCGCGGGCGACCTGCTGCGTTCGAGCCTGGGCGCCATCGCCGACCAGGTGGCGCAGTGGTCGCCGTGGTGGCTGCGCCGCCACCGGCTCCGCAGCTTCCAACGCGCCGCCAACCGTGCGGCCGACCGGCTGATCGCCACCGCATCGCCCCCGCTCACGGTCACTTACACGGCGACGCAGTACTCCACGATCAGCGGCAACGTGGTCAGGTCGTCGGCCTCGGAACACGATGTGCTCCACTACTCCCTTTACCAAGAAGCCCTGGCCGACGCGCTCGTCGAGCTCGTGCGCACAACCGTGACGCGCCGCCGGATCCTGCTCATCGACACCACGGAGAGGCTGGACGTCCTCCAGCGCAACCACCAGGAGGCCGGTGACACGGGCCCGTGGTTCACGATGGTGCTCGTCCCGCGGCTCATCGCTGCCGCCCCGGACCTGCGCATGGTGCTGGCCGGACGCGAGCGCCTCGAGCTCGGGCCGCCCCTCGCGTCCTCCCCGTCCCTGGAGCTCTCGGGCTGGACCGCCCGGCACAGCGCGGCCTTCCTCGCCTCCTGCGGGATTCACGACAGCGGGATGGCCGACCTCGTCCACCACTCCTGCCTCGGGGTTCCCGTATGGGAGGCCATGGCGGCCGAAACGCTCGTCCTGGCGCACCGCGAGGGCAGGCTCCTGACCCCGGCCGAACTCTCCACCGCCATCGCCAATCGACCCGCCGAGCGCTGGATTCCGGACGTCCTGCGCCGCCTGACGGGCCGTGAGCCGGACATCGTCCAGGCCACCGCCGTGCTGCGCACCGTCACGGCCGAAGCCGTACGGGCCGTCGCAGCCGACCTCGGCCCGGCGCACGAGTGGTTCCCCGCGCTGTCCCGGTTCTCCTTCGTCCAGACCCGCACCGCCCCCGACGGCAGCTCCCGGAGCTTCGTCCACCCATGGGTCCGGGCCGCCATCCTGGCCTTCCTCCGCATCCATGAACAAGGGCGGCTGGGCGACATGCACCGCCGGGCCGCCGCGTACTACCGGAGCCTGGGCGACTTCCCGGCCGAGGCGTACCACCGCTTCGCCTGCGAGGACGACTCGCTCGCTCCGGAGTGGTTCGACCGGCTGAAGTCAGCTGAGGACACGGGGGACTTGGCGACGGTGCGCACCTTGTGCGAGATCGTCACGGCCCCGGAGCAGTTCCCGTCCGCCGCCGCCCGCTTCCCCGCCGTCGCGGCCCGCGCGGCGCACGTGCGGGGCCGTCTGGCGCTGTCGGAAGGCCCCCTGGCCGCGAGCTGGTTGCAGCGCGCGCGGGACCTCTATCACACGGTCGGCGACGAACGGGGGGAAGCCGGGAGCATGCTCTACCTCGGCCGCGACGCGTGGCAGCGGGGTGACCGGGAACGAGCCGAGGACCTGCTGACGCAGTGCCTGGAGAGGTGCCGGGCCGCTTCCTACCGCGAAGGCGAGGGGGCCGTCCTCCAGCTCCTGGGACACATCGCCCACCAGTCCAGCGATCCCGACCGTGCCGAGGAACTGCTCGGGCAGGCCCTGCGGATCCAGCAGGACGGCGGAAGACCGCTGGAGCAGGTGGACACCCTCATCTCCCTGAGCCAGACCGCCGTCATACAGAACAGACTGGACGATGCCGAGACCTTGCTGAGGGACGCGTGGGAGCTGTGCCGGGTACACGGCAACCGGCTGGGCGAGGCCAACGCGGTGGAAGGCCTCGCCGAAGTGGTCCGGAGGCGGGGTGATCCGCAAGGGTCCGAGCACCTGCTCGGACTGGCACTCCAGGGATACCGGGAGGCCGGGGAGCGGCTGGGCGAGGCGAACACCCTGCTGTCGCTGGGCGAGACGGTAGGGCTGCGGGGCGACCTGCACCGAGCCGACGCCCTGGTGGGACGGGCCCACGAGCTGTACGTGGCCATCGGCCTGCGCCTGGGCGAAGCCAACGCGCTCCAGGAGCTGGGGGAGATCGCGCGGCAGCTCGGGAGGGCGGAGCGCTCCGAAAGCATCCTGCTGCGGGCGATGGAGATCTTCGAGGAGCGTGGGGAACGGCTCGGTATGGCCAACACCCTGTTCCGGCTCGGTACGACCGTGCAGCTGCTGCAGGAGGTGGAGCGCTCGAAGGACTACTTCGACCGTGCGCTCGTCCAGTACCGGGTGCTCGAGGACCGGCTCGGCGAAGCCAACACCCTTCACTTCCTGGGTGACCACGCGCTGGCCCTCGGCAGCCTGGAGGAGGCCGGGACCCTGGCCGGGCAGGCCTTCGACCTCCACCGCGCCATCGCCAACCCCTGGGGTGAGGCCAACGCGCTGGTCCTGCTCGGCGAGATCGCCGAGCGGCACGGTGATCTCGGCCAAGCGGAAGCCCTCTTCGCCCGCGCACTGACCCTGTACCGGCAGATGGACCGCGTGCCGGGGGAGGGGACCGCGCTGGCCCGAACGGCCGCCCTCGCCCAGGCGCTCGGCGACGGGGAGCGGGCGGACCGCCTGCTCGGGCAGGCCCTGGCGATCTTCCGGAGCATGAAGCAGCCGTCGCACGAGGTCCTCTCTCTCGTCGGGGTCGCCGAAAGCGCCGCCGGACGCGGAGACCTCGCACGCGCGGAGGACCTCTACCGGCAGGCGTGGGCGACGTGCCGCGCGCACGGGGAAGCCGAAGGCGAAGCGGAGGTGCTCGCGTCCCTCGGGGAGATCGCCGGTCGCCGGGGCGATCCACAGGAGGCGCGGCAGCGGTTCAAGGACGCGCTCACGATCTACCGGAACATCGGCAGCTCCTCCGGGACGGCACGGGCGCTCGTGGAGCTCGCCGAGCTGTCCATGGAGCAGGGCGACCTGAAGCGGTCCGAAAAGCACTACGAAGAGGCCCTGTCCCTGTACCGCGCCGCGGACGACCGGTTCCCCCAGGCGTCCGTCCTCGTGCCCCTCGGCGAGATCGCCCGTCGCCGACGGGACCCGAAACGGTCCGAAGAACTGCTGGGCCAGGCACTGGAGCTCGCCCACTCCGCCGCGAACCAGCCCGCCGAAGCCGCCGCATGCCAACTGCTGGGCCTCATCGCCCAGCAGCGCGGCGACCTGGAACGCTCCGCGACACTGCTCGGCCGGGCCCTGCGGATCCACCAGCAGAGGAACGACCGTCACGGTGCGGCCGTCTGCCTCGAGCTGCTCGGCGACACCGCTTGGATGCGCGGGGACCTGGACGGGGCGACCGCCCTGCTCACCCGGGCGCTGGAGTCCTACCGGGCGCTCTCGGAGCCGCGCGGCGAGCACGGGGCGCTCCTGTCGCTCAGCCGGGTGGCCGAGCTCCGCGGGGACCCCCGGCGAGCCGCCGATCTGGCCGCGCGGGCCGCAGCGGCGTACGGGCCGCTGCCGCGCCCGCGGTGGCGCGACCGGGTGACACGGCGTCGGGGCGCCTGAGCCCCGATCGGCTCCCGTTGCGGAAAACTGTCCGCAGGGCCCCCCTCCCTCGACTTCCGGAGCGCGTCCATGACCGTCACCACCCCCGCCCCCGCCTCCTCACCCCTGCTCGACCTGGTCCAGCCGGTCCGGCCGACCCACGTCGTGGACATCGGCGCCAACCCGATCGACGGAGACCCGCCGTACCGGGGCATGCTGACGGCCGGCCTGTGCAGGGTGACGGGGTTCGAGCCGCAGCCCGACGCCCTGGCCGAGCTGGAACGTCGCAAGGGCCCGCACGAGACCTACCTGCCCGACGCCCTCGGCGACGGCGGCACCCACACCCTCTACGTCGCCGCGAGTTCCGGGATGACCAGCATCTTCCGCCCGGACAAGAACAGGCTCGGGCTCTTCAACGGCTTCAGCGAGTGGGGCGGCGTCCGGGAGGAGGTGCAGGTCGCCACGCGGCGACTGGACGACGTCGAAGCGGTCGACGCCTTCGACCTGCTGAAGATCGACATCCAGGGAGCCGAGCTGATGGTCTTCCAGGGCGGGCGCGCCAAGCTGGCCGAGGCGGTGGCCGTGCACACCGAGGTCTCCTTCGTCCCCCTGTACGAGGACCAGCCCGTGTTCGGCGACGTGGACCAAGAGCTGCGCAGCCAGGGTTTCATCCCGCACGCGTTCGCCGCGGTCAAGCGCTGGCCGATCGCCCCGGTGGTCTTCGGCGGCGACTTCCGCCAGGCCCGCCACCAGCTCCTGGAGGCCGACGTCGTGTACGTACGCGACTTCGGGCGCCCCGAGGCCATGACCGACGAGCAGCTCAAGCAGCTGGCCCTGGTCGCCCACCACGTCTACGACTCGACCGACCTGGCCTACCAGTGCCTCAGGCAGCTGAGCCTGCGCAACCTCGTCGGGGCCGAGGCCCCGAACCGCTTCCTCGCCCTGCTGTGATCCGCCGCACCGGTCATCAGCCGAGGTGCGCGGCGATGGTCCGCGCACACACCAGCGACTCGGTGCGCGTCGTGTCAACCTCCAGGTCATAGACCACCCCGGCGTGCACCAGCTCCGCCTGCAACGCGGCCATCCCCGTGGTGCGGTCCCCCCGCGCGACCTCCCGGCCCGCGGCGACCGCACTCTCACACCGGACACCCACCCACAACACGCCGATCCCGCCCAGAGCCGCCCTCCAGCGCTGCTGGGACCCTGCGCCGGCGAGGAACACGTCGTCGATGACGACCCGGGCGCCGGCCCGTGCCATGGCCGCGATCCCGTGCATCCAGGCCGCCTCCAGCGCCCGGAAGTCCTCCCCGACGCTCACCCCGCCATCCGCCGCGAACACGATCCCGCCGTCCGACTCCTGCATCCTCGCGGGCATCGCGTCGACGAACGAGTCGCACCCGAACGCCAGCCAGGGATCGGGCAGTACGGCCTGCAGACACCGCACGATCCCGGACTTCCCCGAGCTGGAACCACCGTTGAGAATGATCATCTGCTTCGTCACCGTGCCACGGTAGGCCGCCCGCCACCGCGTGCACAGCGATTATGCGTCCTCATGCCGGTCGTCCTCCCGCCGTCGGAGGTTTGTTTCGGGCAGGTATCAGTGAGCGCTTGGTCGTCCATCGAACAGGCGTGACGGGCCGCGGCGAGGAAGGGGCCCAGGGGCAGCTGCCCGAGCAGCGGCATGCCGTCTGACCTGGATGTTCGTGAGGGCAGGCGGCCGCAGGGGGACAGGGCAGGTGTCCGCGGTGCGGGGCGGATGCCGCCCCGGAATCTGGCATATCGTTCGTTCCGGGTGCGGACCCACGCCCCACGACCGTCCGAACAGGAGCCCTCCACCCGTGTCCCAGCCCGCCCCCGTCCGCGTGCTGCTGGTCGAGGACGACGACCTGATGCGCCGGTCCTTCACCGTCGCCCTCGAACGCTACGGCTACCGGATGAAGAGCGCCGCCGACGGGCTGGCAGGCCTTGAGCTCTTCCGCGACGAGAGCTTCGACCTGCTGATCCTGGACGTGATGCTGCCCGGTCTGGACGGGATCGGCCTGTGCCGCAGGATCCGCGAGACCAGTCTGGTGCCCGTCCTGATGATGTCGGCCCGCGGTGACGGACTCGATGTCGTCGCCGGCCTGGAGGCCGGCGCGGACGACTACGTGGTCAAACCCGTGGACACCTACGTCCTCGTCGCACGCATCCGCTCCCTGCTGCGTCGGGCGACCTACGCGCCCGCCCCCGCACCCGAGCAGCCCGCGGGCGACGGGCCGGGCGGGTCCGAGGGGGAAGTACTCGTCTTCGGGGACCTGGCGATCGACACCGGCGGCCTGGAGGTGTCCGTCTCGGGCAGCCCCGTGGCGCTGACCCCGACCGAGCTGAAGCTGCTGCTGGCGTTCGCCGCCCACCCGGGCATCGTGCTGGAACGGCACACCCTCCTGCGCGACGTCTGGGACTACGGATGGGACGGCGACAGCCGGGTCGTGGACCTGTGCGTGCAGCGGCTGCGCAGCAAGCTGGGCCGGAACCGGATCGAGACGGTCCGCGGCTTCGGCTACAAGCTCAGGCGCTGAACCGGGTGCGCCCGTACCCCCGGCTGCGGCCGGCCCGCATGCCCCTGCGCTGGAAGATCGCCGCGCTGGCCGCCGCCACGGCCTGCCTGGTCGCGGCGGCCGTCGGCGTGCTGGTGCACGTATGGACCGCGCAGGACATCCGGGGCCGGGCCTCGGCGGAGGCCTTCAACACCGTGTACTCGGCCATGGGCACCTACCGGCGCACCGGAACCCTCGCGGACGGCGCCGACCTCGATCCGGCCGGACTGCCCGCCGCACTGCGCCGTCCGACCGACGGTGCCCGGCACACGGCCCATGACGGGCGGGTCGACGGCAATCTGGGGCCCAGCGTCTGGGCCGCCCAGCGCGTCGGCGGCCCGGGCAGCCCGGTGCTCGCCGTCCGGGTCAACATGGGTCCGAAGCTCCACGACCTCTACCGGCTCGACCTGACCATGGCCGTGGCCTCGCTGGTCGCGCTCGCGGCGGCCACCCCCTTGACGGTCTACGGGGCGGGGCTGCTCGGCCGCCGGCTGGGGGAGGTCTCCGAGACCGCGCGCCGGATCTCCGCGGGAGACCTGGACGCCCGGACCGGACCCACCAAGGGCCGCGACGAGGTCGCGGACATCGCCGCCACCGTCGACCTGATGGCCGACAGCCTCAGCCGGCGGCTGCGCACCGAGCGCCGGTTCACCGCGGACGTGGCCCACGAGCTGCGGACGCCCGTCGGCGGCCTGCTGGCCGCCGCCGACCTGCTGCCGCCAGGCGAGACGGAGGACCTGCTCCGGGCCCGGGTCCGGGACCTGCGCGGCCTGGTCGAGGACCTGCTGGAGATCTCCCGGCTGGACGCCGGCGCCGAACGGCCGGTGCGCGCCCGGGTCCCGCTCGGCGCGGTCGTCTCCGAGGCCGTGGCGCGCACCGGCCTGGACACGCAGGTCACCGTTGCCGCTCCCGACCCCGACACCGAACGCTCAGGGGCCGGGCAGACCCAGCAGACCGCGCAGCCCCCGCAAACCGCGGAGGCCCCACGGGCCGCCGAGGCCCTGCAGACCGTGCAGACCGACCCGCGCCGCCTCGAGCGGATCGTCGGCAACCTCGTGCTCAACGCCCACCGGCACGGCGCCGCCCCGGTCCAGGTCACCGTCGAGGGCCGTACGGTCGTCGTACGCGACCACGGCCCCGGCTTCCCCCCTGACCTGCTGCTCGAAGGCCCCCGCCGCTTCCACACGGGCGCGGCGGAGCGCGGCGGTGGGCACGGCCTGGGCCTGACCATCGCCCTGGGCCAGGCCCGGCTGCTCGGTGCCGAGCTGCGCCTGGACAATGCCCCGGAGGGTGGCGCCGTCGCCACCCTCCGCCTGCCCGCCTGACCCGCCGCCCCCGCCCCTACACAACTGCTACGCAGCGGCGCGGACGCCGATACACGACGGCCCGGGTCCCGATACGTTCCCCCGACACCCTTCGACGTGCACCCCCTTGGCACCCGAAGAGGAGTCCCCCGTGACCGTCGACCCCCTGGCGACCGCCGACCCGCTGGCCCCGCACCCGCCGTACGCGGCGACCGGGATCGCGGCCGCCACCGCCGATCTGACGAAGACCTACGGCAGCGGTGACGCCCGCGTCGTGGCCCTGGACCGTGTCAGCATCGCCTTCCGGGAGGGCGAGTTCACCGCGGTCATGGGGCCGTCCGGCTGCGGCAAGTCCACCCTGCTGCACTGCGCCGCCGGCCTCGACCCGGTCAGCTCCGGCTCCGTACGCATCGGCACCACCGAACTCAGCACCCTCGACGACCGGCAGCTCACCCGACTGCGCCGGGACCGCGTCGGTTTCGTCTTCCAGGCGTTCAACCTGCTGCCGACGCTGACCGCGCTGGAGAACATCACGCTTCCGCTGACGATCGCCGGCCGCCGGCCGGACCGCGCGTGGCTGGACCGGGTCGTCTCCATGGTCGGCCTCTCCCAGCGCCTCGGCCACCGGCCCGGCCAGCTGTCGGGCGGACAGCAGCAGCGCGTCGCGGTGGCCCGTGCCCTGGTCGCGCGGCCCGCGATCATCTTCGCCGACGAGCCCACCGGCAACCTCGACTCCCGGGCCGGGGCCGAAGTCCTCGGCTTCCTGCGCGACTCGGTGCGCGAGCTGGGCCAGACCGTGGTCATGGTCACCCACGACCCCGTCGCCGCCGCCTACGCCGACCGCGTGGTCTTCCTCGCCGACGGCCGCCTGGCCGACGAGATGGCACGGCCCACCGCCGACCGGGTGCTGGACCGGATGAAGGCCTTCGGCACCCGCTCCCGCACCAGCTGACCCCCCTTCACCTCAGCATCCGGGTCACCCGGCAGCGCGGCCACCTGGCCCCGCGGCCACCTGGCCCCGCGGCCACCTGGCCCCGCGGCCACCTGGCCGCGGTCCCCTGGCGACCCGGCCCCGTGGCCACCCGACCCAGGCCCCGCCGCCACCCGGCCCCGCCGCCACTCGGGCGCCCAGCCCCCGGCACCCAGCCCCCAGCCACCGGTTCGCATCCGCCGAGCCCGACTCCTCCCAGGATCCGCATCCCCATGTTCCGTACCGCCCTGCGCAACGTGCTCGCGCACAAGGCCCGGCTGTTCATGACCGCGTTCGCCGTCATGCTCGGCGTCACGTTCGTCTCCGGCAGCCTCGTCTACGGCGACAGCCTGCACCGTGCCGCCACCGCCCGGGTGACCGACGGCTACGAGCGCATCGCCGTCAGCGTCTTCCCGGAGAACTCCCGGGTCGCCGGCCCCGGACCGGCCGGCATCGACGCCGGCGCCGCAACCACCCTCGCCAAGGTCCCCGGCGTCGCCGCCGCCACGGGCCGGGTCGACGGATTCGCCGCCGTCGCCGGCCGCGACGGCCGGCTGATCGGTCACGGCCCCTCCCACCGGGGTGGCAACTTCGCCCCGGGAGCGGACGGCAAGGACCCCGCCTACCACTTCACCCGGGGTTCCGGCCCGACCGGCAACGACACGATCGCCCTCGACGAGACCACCGCCGCGAAGGGTGGCTACCGCGTCGGCGACACCGTGCGCGTCGGCACCCGCCAGGGCGCCGCCTCCTACACCTTGAGCGGCACCTTCCGTACCGACGGGACCACCCGGTCCACCGGGGGCAGCCTCGCACTGTTCGGCAACGACACCGCCCAGCGCCTGTTCCTCCAGCCCGGCCGCTACCAGAACATCGAACTCACCGCGGCACCCGGCACCGACGTGCAGCAGCTCCTCGGCCGCGTCGAATCGGCCCTGCCCGAGGGAGCCGGCGCGGCCACCGGGGCCCAGCTCGCCCGGATCCAGGCCAACCTCGCGACCAGCGACAGCGACACCATGAGCCAGATCCTGCTGGGCTTCGCCGCGGTCGCCCTGTTCGTCGCGACCTTCCTCATCTCCAACACCTTCACCATGCTCGTCGCCCGGCGCACCAGGGAGCTGGCCCTGATGCGGGCCGTCGGCGCCTCGCGCACCCAGGTGCGCCGCATCCTGCTGACCGAATCCCTCCTGGTCGGCGCGGGTGCCTCCGTGGCGGGCCTCGCCGCCGGCACCGGGGTCGCCGCCCTGCTCCGAACGCTCTTCGCCCCCGCCGACACCCCGGCCGCCCCGCTCGTCCTCACCCCGGGCACCGTGATCACGTCCCTGCTGGTCGGCACCGCCCTGCCGATGGCCGCCGCCTGGCTCCCGATCCGCCGGGCCATGGCCATCCCGCCCGTCGCCGCACTCAGCGCCGCCGAACCCGCACCGCCGGCGCGCGCCGGTACCCTGCGCAGCGGCATCAGCGCAGCCCTCGTCCTCACGGGCACCGCCGCCACGGTGTACGGGGCCCTCACCTCCGGACGGGACGCCCGGACCGTCATCGCGCTGGGCGCTGCCCTCACCGTCACCGGCGCGATGTCCTCCATCCCCCTGCTGTCACGGCCGTTCACGGCCCTGCTCCGGCCGCTTCTGACCCGTCTCCACCCGGTGTACGGGGACCTCGCGGCCCGCAACACCGTGCGTGACCCGCGCCGCACCGGCGCCACCGCCGCCGCGCTCGCCATCGCCCTCACCCTCGCCTCGGGACTGTCCGTCCTCGGGGCCTCCGCCGCCCGCTACCTGGACCGTGCGACCACCCACGACTTCACCGCCGACTACCTGGTGAAGCCCGCCGAGGGCGGCTCGGGCATGACCCCCGCCACGGCGGAGCCCCTCCGCCGGCTCCCCGGCGCCGTATACAGCCCGCTCAACCAGTCCACCGAATACCGCCTGGCCGGCACCCCCTCCGTGCTGACCGGAGTCGACCCCGCCACCATCGGCCGACTGCTGCGGTACGACGTGGTCGAGGGCTCTCTCGACTGCCTGGCCGAGGGCCAGATCGCCGTGGCCGACTTCAAGGCGGAGGCGGCCGGCTGGCACGTCGGCCAGACCCTCCCCCTGCAGCGCCACGAGGACCAGCACGGCAGCGTCACCATCGGCGCCGTCTACCGGGCGGACGAGCAGAGCAACCTGCTGCCCAGCATCACGGCACCCGACTCCCTTGTCGCCCGCTACGACTCCGCCCCGCACACCGACGCGATCCTGGTCGCCACGGACGGCGGCCCCGGCCCGGCCCCGCTCGCCGGCATCACCCGCGCCCTCGGCGACAACCCGGCGCTGGCCGTCCTCGACGAGGCGGGCGTCCGAGCCCGGGACAGCGGCTCGATCGGCGACCAGCTCAACGTCTTCCACGCCCTGCTGAGCATGGCCCTGGCCATCGCCGCGCTGGGGATCGCCAACACCCTCGCGATGTCCGTCCTCGAACGGCGCAAGGAGATCGGCACGCTGCGCGCCCTCGGTGTCGACCGGGCCGGAGTGAGCCGGATGATCCGCCTGGAGGCCCTGCTGCTCGGCGGGCTCGGCGCGACCCTCGGCACGGCCCTGGGCGTCTTCCTGGGCTGGGCGCTCGGCCGCACCCTCCAGGAGAACGTCGCCGGCTACACGTTGGTCCTCCCCTGGGGGCGCCTCGCCCTGGGCGTGCTCATCGCGCTGGCAGGCGCGCTGCTCGCCTCGCTCTGGCCGGCCCGCAGGGCCGCCCGCGTGGACATTCCCGCCGCGACGGCGGCGCAGTGATCGCCGGGCTGCGGGAAGAGGCGGTTGTCCAGACACCGGGTCAGGTAGGGGACGCCATCGGTGTAACCCGATCCGTGCGCGTCCCCGAGCATGCGCGCGGCGAGGCTCCGGTGGGTGGACTTCCAGCGCTGGTGCCGCTCTTCCAGCCGGCCGAGTGACGCGTCGAGGAGATTCCACTCGTCCGGGCCGAAACGACCCGCGCCGCGCAGGCCGTGGTACGCACCCACCACCGTGACATGATCCGATCGCTCCGCCTCGGCCCGTACGGCCGGAACACTCGTGAAGGCCGTCGACCGCAGCCGCGGGGCGGGCGGAACGCTGCACAGGATTTCGAACCGCTTGTACTGTTCGGACTGGAGGGCGCTGGCGCCCTGGGTGAACTGCCGGAACGCGGAGAAATGACCGGGCCGCATCGTGGCGACGATGCGGAACAGCGCCGCGGCCCGGTCGAACGCGCCGGCTGCCCGGTCCACGCGCACCGCCGCCGCTTTCGGACGGCCGTCGCGCAGTGCCGCTATCGCGGCCTCGATGTCGGTCGCGATCGCCGTGAACAGCATTTCGTGGGCCTGCAGGGAGCGGATGAAGAAGTATTCGTCGTGCAGGACGTAGACGGGCTGGACCGTCACGTCGAACCAGCGGCCGACATCGGGCGTGAGCCGGGGGAGGAGAGCGACGATCACCTCCGTGGGCGCCGGGGAAGTCAGCTCGTCGGCGGTCAGCCCGGCGTGGTCCTGCGCCACGAACCGCAGGGTGTGGCGCAGGCGCTTGCGCAGGGTCACAGGATCGGGCGGATCCCGGTCCGCGGATCCCCCCGGCCGGGCCGCTGCCCGCACCTCGTGGCGTACGACGTCGGCCATGAGCAGGGTGGCCATCCGGTTCGGGTGGAGCGCGTCCTCGGATTCGACCAGGATCAGTTCCAGCAGCGGAAGTGAAAGGTACGTCCGATTTCCAAAGCGCCCCTCGTACTTGTCGAGCAGGCAGTCGAGAAAGGCCCGGAGAAAAGGACTGTCCACGGCGTGGCGGCACCGCATGCCACTGAGCTGGCGCAGGAGGGATGTCGCCAGGAAATGCTTTCCGGTGCGCCGCACCTCGTCCGTGAGCGTGCCGGCCAGGCGAATTCCGTCAGAATGCATCGTCATGCGTCTCCTCGATCCGGCGGGACCTCACGCTGCTGTGGTGAGGCAGGGAATGCCAGTACGCCTGATCGAGGGACTTCACCGCATGTCTCGGATGTTCGTGGCTTGACAGGAGCGCCCGTGCACGCCGCGCCGTGGGTCCGTTCAGCCCGAGGAGGTCTTGCGGAGGATTCCTATCTTGTCGATGCGGTGCTCGGGGTTGCCCTGGGCGTCGCTCCAGTAGTTCCCCTCCGCGTGGTCCTCAGGAGTGGCGCAGGTGGAGAGGGTGATCATGGCCTGGGTGGGGGGCGTCCCGGGCAGGCCGGGCACCGCGGCGCGCTGTTCGGTCAGCGAGCGCTCCGACCGGAAGGACGTCTTCCGGGTCGCCACGATCTCGTAGGTGTGAACCGTGTCACCCACCGTCACGAGCACGGTGTCGCCGTTCTTCAGCGACGGCAGGTCGCGCAGCGGCCCGCCCGCCGACAGCCGGTGCGCGGTGACCAGGAAGTTCCCCACCTGTCCGGGCCCGACCCCGCCCTGCTCCCCGTACGGGCTGGCGGCCACGCCGAGGTCCTGGATGCGCGTACCGGCCGCGTCGTCGGTGGTGCCCTCGTACGGGACCACGCGCAGCCCGGAGACGCCCGCCGAGGGTATGGACAGCGTGGAGGCCAGGGGCACCGCGGTGGCGGCCGGGGAGGCCGCCGGCGCGGCCGTGGCCGACGGGGAGGCCGCGGCGGGGGCGGCCGGGGCCTGGACGGGCGCCGCTGCCGGCCGACCTGGGTGCGCCGGACCGGCGGCGGCCTCGGGTGCGCAGGCTGCCAGCAGGGCGGTCACGGTGGCGGCGAGTGCGGCGGACATCACTCGGGGCGGGTACGACAGGGGCATGGGCGCATTCCGTGGGGGGTGGGGGCGGTCGGCCGGCTCGGGGAGGCGGGCCGTAGGGGGGTGCGGACAGGGTGACATACGGAGCAAGCAGTCCATAAGCCCCCCGGCCTCCCGGACCGACCGCGTGGGTACGTACGTCATGGTCGCGTCACGGAACCGCCACAGCGCTGCGGCCTGCGGAACCCGAGCGGGGCGCGGAGCCGTGTCCCGCGGCGGGTGCCGGTGTGGGACCGGTCGTGAACCTCGGGAGCGCTCATGCAGTACACAGCAGGCCTCGGCCGGACCACGGCGGCGCTGGTGACGGCGGTGGCCGTAGCCGCCCTGACGGCGGGCTGCACACCCGCCGGCGACGACGGCGCGATCCCCGCCCCGTCGGCACCGCCCGCAGCCTCGGAGGCGCCGAAGCCCACCCCCACCGGTGGCCCGTCCTCCGGCGGGGGCGGCACGGGTGGCGGCACCGGCGGAGGCACCGGTGGCGGCTCGGGCGGCGGAACGAAGGCCTGCACGATCGACCAGGTCAAGGTCTCCGAAGCCCAGCAGGCCGATGTCCGGCCGCCGGGTACGGGAACGGGAGCCGCCATCGTCTCCGTCACCAACATCTCGACGAAGCCGTGCACGCTCCGCGGATTCCCGACGGTCGCCGGAGCCGGCCACGGCTCGCCCGACAAGAACGTCCCGCTCGCCCTCACGCACAGCGGCTCGGCCGCCACGGTGTCCCTGGCCCCCGGCGCCCGGGCCTGGACCAAGCTCACCTTCGTCAACGTCCAGGGCGAGGCCGACGGCTACTGCGTGTCCGGCGCCACGCCGTCCAGCTTCCCCACGCTCGTAGTGGGCGTGCCCGGCGCGGGCTCGCACCAGATCGCCATGGACGACGGGGTCTTCGCCGAATGCGACGACAAGGCGACCGTCACGGCGTTCTCACCGACCAAGCCCTCCTGACGGCCGAAGCCCTCTGACGACCGGCGGGGCCAGCAGCCCGGCCCGGCACCGAACCTGCGCCCAGCGCCCCGCCCGGTCCGAAGCCGTGCGGGGCCTGCTCGCGGGCCGCGCTCCAGAGCGGTGTACGGGGCGTCGACCCCGGCCTGTTCGGCGACGGCTCCGTCGAAGTCCGCCTCCCGCACGCCGTACCGCTGTGTGGCTCAGGCGATTCCCACGGTGTGCGCGGCGCGGTAGCCGTCGCCGTCGGGGGACAGGGCCAGTGTCATGGCGCCGCCGGTGGCCCGGTAGCGGTCGTCCCTCTGGTTGGGGTGCTCCGGTGCCCGGCGGCGGGCGTAGGGCCGGCGCGCGTACACCTCCAGCAGGAGGTCCTCGGGGAAGAAGAACTGGGAGGTCGTCTCGGTGCGGGTGTCGGGGCGCACCTTGAAGTGGATGTGCGGTGCCAGCCCCGCGTACCAGCCGGGCACGATCGTGCGGAACACGCATCGGCCGGCTCCGTCGGTGACCTGGATGCCGCGCAGGAAGGTGTCCTTGCCGGTGGAGTAGGTGCCCGAGGCGTCGGCGTGCCACACGTCGACGGTGGCCGCCGCGAGCGGCCGGCAGCCCGCTGACGCCCGGACCACCGTCAGGTCCAGCCGCAACGGCACTCCGTCCCGGCCGTCGGTGATGTCCGACCGGACCCGGTCCAGGTCCAGGTAGTACGGGCCCGCGCCGGCTTCGGGGGTGAGGACGCAGGCCGGGGTGCTGCCTTGGGCCGACGGCCGGGACGGCGGGGCCGGCGGCTGCCCGGCCGGACCCCGGGTACCGGCTGCGCCGGAGCAGGCCGCGGCCAGCACGGCGGCCCCGGCCGAGCCGGCGGCCAGAAGTACGGCACGACGACTGGTCCGGGAGGTGTCGTTCTCGGCCATGCGAACCCCTCACAGGTGCCCTGGGTCCCCGTCCCTGTGCCCCACCGTGCCGGACGGCGGCGTTCACGGTCGGCACCGACACACCGGGACCCGTGGGGATCGGGCTGCGCCGGTGGCAGTGACCTGGTGTCCCGGTGATCGTTCAGCGGGTGAGGGGCGGCAGCCGCTGCCCTCGGCACAGGAGGCGGTCCGAGTGAACACCATCACGGCGAAGCGGCACATCTTCACGATGCTGGACGTGGACGGCGACGGGTCCATCTCCCGCCAGGAGTACCTGGCCCGGCCCGAACGCGCGGCGGCGGCCCTGGGCCGGGGCGGCGACGACGCGCTGCTCTCGGTCGCTCGCACCACGCACGAGAAGGTCTTCGAGTCGATGGACGCGGACGGGGACGGGCAGGTGACCTTCGCGGAGTACGAGGCGTGGGCGGGCGAGCGCGCCTTCGACGAGGTGTGCCGGCCGGCCCTGGGCTCGCTGTTCGACCTGGCCGACACCGACGGCGACGGACACCTGGACCAGGCGGAGTTCACCCGGCTGCGCCACGCCCTGGGCAACCCAGCCGACCACGCCCGCGAGGCCTTCGAGGCGCTGGACGCGGACGGGGACGGGCGTATCGACCGGGACGCCTACCTGGCACAGATCCGCGCCTTCGTCACCGGCGGATCTTCTCCCATGGCGCTGGCCCTGCACACGGGTGCGCGCGGCTGACCCTCCAGGCCCCCTATGAGCCCGGTACCCCTGCGCCGCACCTATGCGCCTGCGCCGTCCAGCGGCTCCAGACGCCGGCCGGGCGGGGTGTCCGGGGCCGGTTTCGGCCGCTCCGTACCGTTGATGAGCGGTGTGACCACGAGGAGTTGGGCGGCCGCGAGGACGAGGCAGAGTCCGGCCGTGCCGGCCCACAGGGCGGCCACCCCCGCGTGTTCGAGCATCTGCGTGGCGGTGACCGGGGCGGCGACCGTGGCGATGCCCCAGCTGATGCCGTACGAGGCGAGGTAGCGGTCGGCGCCGCCGGGCGGCGCCAGGTCCGCCACGACGCTGAAGACCCGGCCCAGTACGAGCACGTCGCCGAGGCTCCAGACGGCGGTTGCCATCAGGAACTCGGGCAGGGTGCGCGCCACGGCGTAGCCGGCCAGGCCGATCGCCAGCAGGACGTGGCCGAGGGTGAGGGCGGCTGCGTCGCAGAGCGCGGCGAGGCGGCGCAGGCGCAGGGCGGGTTGGGCTGCGATGACCGTCACGGCCGAGGCGGTGAACAGCAGTCCGGCGTCGGCGGGCTCGAGGCCGCGGCGGGCGAGGGTCAGCGGCAGCGCCATCGTGATCTGCATGGAGACGAGGGCGAAGACGGTGCCCGAGGCGAACATGGCCACCAGTGCGCGGTCCCGCCAGGGGCGCACGCGATCACCGGGTCCGCCCCGGTCGGCGGGTTCGTCGGCGCGGCCGGGGCGGACGGCCGGACGGCGACGGTGGTCGGCGGGCAGCACGAGGCGGAGCGTCAGGGCGCAGACGAGGCAGGTGAGCGCGTCGACGACGAACAGCCAGCGCAGGTCCCACCGGCCCAGAGCCGCCGCGATCAGGCCGGCGCCCGTGCCGCCTGCGGCGAGCGCGGCGTTGAGCAGGCTGTACGCACGCACGCGCTCGGCGGGACCGACGGCGTCGGCGATCATCGCCTGGCTCGGGGGCTCGTACAGCTCGAAGGCCAGGCCGAGCAGGATCGCGAAGACCGCCACCGCGGCCAGCGACCCGGCGGCGGCGATGCCCAGCTGGGCCAGGGCGCACCCGGTGAGGCCGAGCACGATCGTGCGGCGCCTGCCGAGGCGGGCCGCCAGGCGGCCGCCGGCGAGCCGGGACGGAATCGTCGCGAGGCCGAAGGCCGCCGAGAGCAGACCCGCGGTCGTGGCGCTCGCGCCGAAGTCGGTGCTGATCAGGACCGTCAGGAAGGGCAAGGAGAAGGCGCCGAGCCGGTTGATCGCCCGCGCTGCCACCAGCAGCCATACGATCCGCGGCATCGCCACCCTCTCACGTAACTGTCGAATCCAGTAATGTCAGTCACGGACGTTAACCAGGAAGGAGTGACTGGTCAAGTGATGTTCGACAGTCACGTCGCGGTGCTGCTGGATCAGGCCGTATCGCTCGTGAACGCGTTGACCGACGGCGAAGCGCGCGGCCGCGCCCACATCGCGCCCCGCGGAGCCGACCTGCCGGAAGCGATCGACGCCGCGGTGTCCCGCACCGCGGCATCACTGCCGCGCACGATCGACGCCGCCCAGGCGGACTACCTGGTCGAGGCGGCACGGCGGATGCGCGAGGTCTTCCAGGCCGTGCAGGACGGCAGGCTGGACACCGCCGCCGACACCGTGAACGGCCTGCTGCGCGACACCGGTGCCCGGCCGCGCCTGGACCGGGCCGGCGGCGGGGCCTGGCAGATGCACTTCCACGGCGCGCACGACACCTTCGCGGCAGGCTGCAGCGCCGGCTGCGCCACCGGGCTCGCTCTGGCGGTGGGTGGCGGCCTGACGGGCCGGCTGGGCGTGTGCCGGGCCGACCGCTGCGACCGCGTGTACGTCGACACGTCCCGCAACGCGGCCCGCCAGTTCTGCTCCACGGCCTGCCAGAACCGCACCAAAGCGGCGGCCTTCCGCGCCCGCAAGGAGGCGGCCGGGTGACCCCGCAACGCGGAGCCTGCGGGCGCGGTTCCCCGTGATCCCTCACGACCCGTGCGGGGCCGGCGGCGGTGCGTGGCGGCCGTCGAGTCCGCCCGAATGGGCGCCACGGGCCCGGGTAGGCGCCAGGCATGTCCGGTCACCTCGTCGACAGCACCCTGTCCTTGCTGGCCCACGGCTACGCGTGGGCCCCGGACCTGCGCCGAGCGCACGACGGCGCGCCGGTGGTCCACACCCGCCTGATGGGGCGGCCGGCGGTCCTGATGCACGGCCCCGAGGCCGTCGCCTTCTTCTACGACGAGAAACACGTCCGGCGGCACGGCGCCGTGCCGCCGCCGGTGCTCGACACCCTTTTCGGCAGGGGAGCGGTGCACACCCTGGACGGTGAAGACCACCGGGCGCGCAAGCAGCTGCTGGTGTCACTGCTCATGTCCCCGGAGGGCATCGGCGGCCTGACCAAGCGCGTCGAGAGCGGCTGGCGCGAAGCCGTGACCGGCTGGGAGGGCCGCGAGGTGGTGCTCTTCGACGAAGTGGCCACCCTGCTCGCGGAGGCGATCTGCGACTGGGCGGGCATGCCGGTCCGGGACGGCGCCGCCCGTGAGATCGCCGCGGACTGCGTGGCCATGGTCGACGGCTTCGCGACCGCCGGCTCCCGGCACCTCCGGGCCCGCCGCGCCCGCCACCGCCAGGAGCAGGCCCTCATGGCCGCCGTCACCGGCGTCCGCGCCCGCGCACCGCGCCCGGTGCGCGGGACGGTACTGGAGACGGTCGCCCTGCACCGCGAGCCGGACGGCGCCCTCCTCGATCCGCACACGGCCGCTGTCGAACTCCTCAACATCATCCGGCCGACGGTCGCCATCGCCTGGTTCGCCGCCTTCGCCGCACACGCTCTGCACCGCCACCCCGGCCAGCGCGAGCAGCTGCGCGCCGACGGTCCCGCCCACGCCCGCGCGTTCGCCCACGAAGTACGCCGCTTCTACCCCTTCGTGCCGTTCCTCGCGGGCCTCGCCGCCCGCGACCTCACCTACGCCGGTGACCGGGTTCCGGCCGGGACCCTCGTGCTCCTCGACGTGTACGGGCACCACCACGACCCCGACCTGTGGGCGGGGCCGTACCACTTCACCCCGGCACGCTTCCTGGGCCATGAACCGGGCCCCGCCGAACTCATCCCCCAGGGCGGCGGAGACGCCCGTACCGGCCACCGGTGCCCGGGCGAGGACATCACCCTGGCCCTGCTCGCCACCCTCTCCTCGGCCCTCGCCCAGAGCGACTTCGCCGTACCGCAACAGGACCTGTCCATCCCGCTGAGCCGGATCCCCACCCGGCCGCGCAGCGGATTCGTCATGGAGATCGCACCCGTGTCCCTGAGCTTCCGATGAGTCACCCTGCCCCACCGTCCCATCCCTGCCAACGAAGGAAGGAAGTGAGCGCCGTGCGCATCGCGTTCCTGACCGCGCCCGAGGGCGTGGAGGAGATCGAACTCACCGCACCCTGGAAGGCGGCCGAGGAGAACGGCTGGGTCCCGCAGCTGGTCTCGACGGCGCCCGGCCGGGTGCAGGCGTTCCAGCACTTCGACAAGGCCGGTACCTATCCCGTGGACCACGTACTCGCCGGCGACACCTCGGACGCCTTCGACGCGCTCGTCCTGCCCGGCGGAGTGGCCAACCCCGACGCCCTGCGCATGAACGAGCGGGCCGTAGGGTTCGTACGCAGCTTCTTCGAGGCCGGCAAGCCGGTCGCGGCGATCTGCCACGCGCCGTGGACCCTGGTGGAGGCGGATGTCGTACGGGGCCGGACGCTGACGTCGTGGCCGAGTCTCGCCACCGACATCCGCAACGCGGGCGGCACTTGGGTGAACGACGAAGTCGTGGTCTGCCACGCGGCGCCCGCGACGCTCGTCACCAGCCGCAAACCGGCTGACCTGGACGCGTTCTGCGCCGTCTTCGCGCGGGAGTTCGCCGAAAGCCGGAGTTCTTCGGCGGCGCGCCCCTGATCAGGGCCCACAGCGCGGCAGAAGCCGGCGAGGCAGAAGGCTCCGCCTCCGGACAGGACAGAAGGCCGCCTCCGGACAGCGTCCGGAGGCGGCCTTCTGCACGGATGCCGGGACACCGGGATACCGGGTACTCGGGGGAACCGGGATACCAAGGAAGCGGGAGACGCGCTCCGCTAGTCCTTCAGGGTGTCCTTGATCTTCTCCTTGGCGTCGCGCACATCGCCCTTGACCTGCTCCGCGCGGCCCTTCGCGGTGAGCCGCTCGTTGCCGACGGCCCGGCCCATGGCTTCCTTGGCCTTGCCCCTGGCCTGTTCCTTCTTGGCCCGCACCTTCTCTTCGCCCGACACGATGCACTCCCCTCGCTCGGCACTCGGAATCGGTTCTGCGCAGCGTCTAACCCGTTCCCGACCTGCCAAACTCGCCGGCCCGACCGAGGGCCCGGCGGGCGGGGCCGGCGCAGCGGGTGCTTACTGGGAGGGGGTGCTTACTGATCGCCGTGACGGGTAGGCGCCCGGCACGAACCTTCCAGCAGCGGGAGGAGTCATGACCCGACGGGTCCACGAGGTGATGACGGAAAAGCCGGTGACCGTCGAGAAGCTGACATCGCTGGCGGAGGCGGCACGGGTGATGCGGGACGCCGACATCGGCGACGTCCTCGTCGTCGACGATGGCCGGCTGCGCGGCATCCTGACCGACCGTGACCTCGTCATACGCGCCATGGCCGAGAACCGGGACCCCGCCGAGACGACGGTGCAGGCGATCTGCAGCACCGACCCCGTCACGGTCAAGCCCGGCGACGGCGTCGACCAGGCCATGGACCTCATGCGCCGGCACGCCCTGCGGCGCCTGCCCGTGCAAACCGAGGACGGCGAGCTCGTCGGCGTCGTCACCCTGGGCGATCTCGCGGTGGAGCGGGATCCCGGGTCGGCCCTCGCCGCCATCGCGGCCGCCGAGCCCGACAGCTGAGGCCACCACCGGGCGCAGTGAAGGAGACCGCCGTGAACGCGTCAGTGCCCCTCATCTCCCTGCCGGGCGGCCGGCTGCTGATCCCCGCCGACGAGGTCACCTCCCTCCTGCGGAACCTCGCCTCGGGGTGGCTGCACTCGGTGTACTCGGGAGAGGCCGAGCTCGATCCCGGAACGACCCTCGGCCTGGCCGGCGTGCTGATGGAGCTCGCCGACCAGATCGACGTGGAGTGCATCGCGTTCATGCCGGTCCAGGACGAAGCCCACGGCTGACCCTCAATCGGGCGGCTCCGGTACCGCGGGCCGCTCGCTCGGGGACGGCTCGGGCGGTGTCGGGGGAGGCGGGGGCGGCTGTTCGTCGGGGTCGGCGGGCTGGGGATCGCGGGGGACCGGATCCGGCCGCTCCGGCACCGGCGCCGGGCCCTGCGGTCCAGGCTCTGTCATCCACTCCATAAGGCGCTCACCTCGGTCTTCCGAGCCGGGCCGGTCGTACGACGCCCTGCCCGGCGATCATCCCCCGCTGTCTGTCGCCTTTCCCCCGCCGTCCCAGTCGTGGACCACGTCACGGCCCTTCGGGCCGCCTCGCGTGGCCGCCGGCGTCCACGGCCGAGCCGTCGTGGGGGGAGAGGTGGTACAACGCGAAGGCGCGGTCGATGACGGGCATGGCGACGTTGCGCACCCTCACCCCGCCCGCCGTGATGCCGTGTTCCGTGCCGAGGTGGGCGTGGCCGTGGACGGCGAGGTCGGCACCGGCCTCGTCCACGGCCTCCGCCAGGAGGTAGCTCCCGAGGAAGGGATAGATCTCCAGCGGCTCGCCCGCCAGTGTGTCCGGCACCGGGGAGAAGTGCGTCAGCGCGATCCGCAGCACACTGCCTTCGTCGCGCAGCTCGCGCAGCGCCCGGCCCAGGCCTTCCGCGCAGCTCCGGGTGTACCGGATGAACGCCTTCATCTCCGGTTCGCCGAACTCGCTCGCGCTGCGCCCGGCGAAGCCGCCGCAGAACCCCTTGGTCCCCGCGACACCGACCCGCGTACCGCCGATGTCGAGGAGCACGCCCTCGCCCTCCAGGACGCGCACGCCCTCCTCGGCCAGTTCCCGGACGACGAGGTCCTGCTGATCGCTCTGGTAGTCGTGGTTGCCGAGGACGGCGACCACGGGCACCGGCAGCCCGGCCACCTCCCGCGCCACGACCCGGGCCTCCTCGGGAGTGCCGTGCCGGGTGAGGTCGCCGGCCAGCAGCAGCAGGTCGGCGCAGTCTCCGAGGGTGTCGAAGGCCGGGCGCAGCATGCCGGCGCTGCCGGGGCCGAGGTGGATGTCCCCCACGGCGGCGACGCGGATCACGAGAGCTCCTCGGCGTGGTCGGGAGGGCCCACGCGGTTCACGGTCAGGTCCTCCTGCCAGCGCACGCCCGCCAGCTCCTCCGCCGCGATCCGCAGGACGGCCGCCCGGGTGTCCGCCCCGGAGACGTTCCCCCAGATCAACGCCCCGGCGCCGCGCACCTCGATCCGTACGCCGAGTTCGGAGATGTCCTCGCGCGCCAGGCGCTCGCGCAGGTGCTCCACGCGGTACTCGATGTTGTCGCCGGAAGTCATGACGTCGCCTCGCGGGGGTCGATGACGCGGAGCCGTTCCAGGAGGTACAGGAACGCGTCGGCCAGGGGGTCGGCCCGGTGGGCCCGGTCGAGGCCGTCCCAGTCGATCTGCTCCCTCAGCATCCGGGCCATGGGCAGCAGGTCGCCGAAGTCGCAGTAGTGCTCGCACAGGGCCGCCAGGCGGCTGTCCATGAGGTCGGTGGGCGAGAGGACCGGCATCCACACCGAGTCCACGGCCTTCACCGCCGCCCGGTCGAGGAGCTCCGTGCTGACCGGCTTCCGGGCGAGTTCGAAGATCAGATCGATCTCCTCCCCGCCGGTGCTGCCCTTGACCAGCCAGTCTTCCGGGGCCCTGCGCATGGCGATGCCGCCGGCCTCCAGCGCCTGGATGACGGCCTCGGCGTCCTCGTGCCGGACGCAGAAGTCCGTGTCGTGCTGGAATCGGGCCGGCACCCCGTGGGCGAACGCGGCCACGCTGCCGGCGAGCGCGAACGGCTGTCCGGACTGCTTGAGGAGCGCTGCCACGTGCTTGGTGACCTCCAGGATCGCCTGCGTGTGGTCCTTGGGCAGCTGACCGTCGGAGAGGGCCGGGGGGCTGAGGCCTTCCGGGGGAGGGAGGCCGCCCGGCTGAAGGAGGGGGTGACGACTGGTCATCGGGGGCCTCGCTCACTCACGGCGACAACGCCCGCACGTACGGGGAACGCGAACCTGCTCGGGACGGGCGAGGGCCCTGCAGGACCTCGGGCCGTCATGGCTGACGCCTAACCGTTTCCGCACCCTCCGAAACCCCGTGGGTGCGGTGGGGGTGGCACATGCAGGGGGAGTGGGCGGGAGCCGGGAGGGTAGGCGTTCAGCGTGATCCCTCCCGCGATCCCTCCTGCGATCTGTCCCATGAGCTCTCCCGTGATCCCTCCCGTGATCTGCTCCGGCACCGGCACCACTGCCGGGAGCGACCGCTTTCGCGGCCGACCGGTCACGGACTCGTCCTGGAGGCGGAGATGAACCGTGCCGCGCTGTTCGACGTCGACGGAACCCTCGCGGACACCAACCACCTGCACGTCGCCTGCTGGTGGGAGGCGCTGCGGCAGGCCGGCCACCGGGTGGCGATGCACGACATCCACCGCGCGATCGGCCTGCCGGGCGAGGACCTGCTCGCCCACCTCCTGGGAGAGGACCGCGACACGGACGAGGACGACATGATCAGCGCGGCGCACGACACGCTCTACGGCACGTACTTCGACCGGCTGCCCAGCCTCGACTCGGCCGGCGAGCTGCTGCGCGAGCTCGATCGCCGGAGCTGGAAGGTGGTCCTGGTGACGTCTGCGAGTGGTGCCGAGCTCGAGGCGCTGAGGAGGGCCATCGGCGCCGATGAGGCCATCACCGCAGCCACCAGCTCCGACGACGTCAGCGAGGGCAAACCGGACCCGGAGCCGGTGCACCGCGCCCTCGGCCTCGCCGACGCGGCCGCGCGTGACTCCGTATTCGTCGGCGACACGGTGTGGGACATGAAGGCGGGCATCCGCGCCGAGGTGACCTGCGTGGGCCTGCTGAGCGGCGGGATCCCCCGCAGCGACCTCGAGGAGGCGGGGGCGCGCGCGGTGTACGGCCACCCGGCCGACTTGCTGGACGCCCTCGACCGCAGCCCGTTCGCGGACGGGCAGCGATAGCCACGGCCCGGGGGCGACCACCGCACGTCGATGACCATGGCCCGGCCGCGGGATTCCGCGCCTCACCGGCGCCGGCGCACCACGTGCGCCAGGCGCTGCCGTTCGTCGTGGAAGAGCCGGCCGGCCAGCGCACCGCCGAACACGACCACGCCCACGCCCACGAGCCAGGACTGGATCACGAGGACCGTCCCGACCGGTCCGTAGGCCACGGCGCCGGAGGCGATCAGCGGGGAGAAGACGAGCCGGGAGAAGGCCCGCAGGGCGAGCAGCCCCAGCATGGTGAGCGCCGCCCCGGGCAGCAGTGCGGCCCAGCGGACGCGGCCGCCGAGCAGCAGTCGCTGCGACCAGCAGAAGAACAGGGTGCCGCCCAGCAGCGTGACCACCCCGCGGGCGGGGTGCTCGCGCCACAGCGGGGTGATCGCGGACAGGTAGAGGACCCCGACGAGCACGGCCAGCCACACCACGTGCCGCCAGCGCGCCCACCAGCGGGCGGGGGGCAGGTCCCAGACCTTCTCGTAGCCGCTCTGCAGGACCGTGCCGAAGGAGAGCCCGAACACGGCCAGCACGGCCAGGCTGAAGGCCGTCGTGGTCCGCCAGACCTGGCCGGGCAGGGCGAACAGCCGCTCGATCTCCGCTCGGGCGTCCGCCGAGACGCCGAGCCCGTCGCTCAGCCACTGCGCGAACCCCCTGACACCCGCCGCGTCCGCCGCGGACACGACGATCAGCAGCGGCACCAGCGTGAGGAAACCCAGCGCCGCGAACCCCAGCGACCGCTGCCACAGCCCCACCTCGCTGACCCGCCGCCACCGGCGCCCGGCCCGCAAACGGCGGATCACGCTGCGCATCCGCCCGAAGAGAGACAGCCGCATGGCGCGCTCCGTCGTTCCGGTGCTGCCTCCACGGTAGGACCGCCCCGCCACCGTCGCCACAACGCGCGCCGGGCCCGGGCGGCAGGCGGCGGACGGCGCGCGGGAGGTGGCGCGCGAGGGGTGGCGGGCGCGTGAGGGTCCGGGCGGGGGGTAGGGGGGTGGGTGGGCGTCAGGAGGAGGACCGGTGCCGTGAAGTGCGCAGACTGGCTGCTGACAGCGGCCGAACGGGGAAACCCCGCGACGCGCCTGGACGAGCGGCACCCCGGAGGACAGGCCTGGTCGGACGGCAACCGGGCCCAGCCCCTGGTCCACGGCGCCGCGTACTTCGCGGAGCTTCTGGCGGGCATACGCGCGATGCACGCGGGAGACCTGCTCCTGTTCACCGACTGGCGCGGCGACCCCGACGAGCGGCTGGACGGACCGGGCACCGAGATCGGCACGGTCCTGTGCCGGGCGGCGGAGCGCGGTGTCATCGTCAAGGGCCTGCTGTGGCGCTCGCACCTGGACGGCCTCCAGTTCAGCGAACAGGAGAACCGCCACCTCGGCGAGGAGATCGAAGGGGCCGGCGGGGAGTGCCTGCTCGACCTGCGGGTGCGGCCCGGCGGCTCACACCACCAGAAGATGGTGGTCCTGCGCCACCCCGGCCGCCCGGAGCTGGACGTCGCGTACGTCGGCGGCATCGACCTCTGCCACAACCGCCGCGACGACGCCGCCCACCGCGGCGACCGCCAGTCGGTCCCCATGGCGGCCGCGTACGGGCCGCACCCGCCATGGCACGACGTCCAGCTCGCCCTGCGGGGACCGGTCGTCGGCGACGTCGAGGCCGTCTTCCGCGAACGCTGGCAGGACCCGGCGCCGCTCAGCCGCAGCCCCCTCACCCGCCTGCAGGAGCGGCTGCGCCGGGAGGACAGCAGGGCGGACCGCCTGCCGCCCCAGACAGCCGATCCGGCCCCCTGCGGCACGCACACCGTGCAGGTGCTGCGCACCTATCCGAACCGCCTGCTGTCCGGCTACCCCTTCGCACCCGACGGCGAGCGCAGCATCGCACGGGGATACCTCAAAGCACTGCGGCGGGCCCGGACGCTGATCTACCTCGAGGACCAGTACCTGTGGTCCCCCCGCGTGGTGGACTGCTTCGCCCGGGCGCTGCGCACCCACCGACAGCTGCGCCTGATCGCCGTCATCCCCTCGGTCCCGGAGCAGGACGGCCGGCTCACCCTGGCCATGAACCTCATCGGGAGGATCACGGCCCTGGACGAACTGCGCCGCGCCGGCGGTGACCGCGTGGCGGTGTACGGCCTGGAGAACCCTGCCGGAACCCCCGTCTACGTGCACGCCAAGGTGTGCGTGATCGACGACACGTGGGCCTCCGTGGGCTCCGACAACATCAACCTGCGCTCGTGGACGCACGATTCGGAACTCAGCTGCGTCGTGCTCGACCAGAACCCCGACCTGCGGGAGCCGGCCGATCCCGCAGGGCTCGGCGACGGCGCGCGCGTCTTCGCCCGCGAGCTGCGCCTGGAACTCATGCGCGAACACCTGGACGCACCCGACGGGCCGGAGCGGCGGGACCAGGACGCCCTGTGCGACCCCGTCGCGGCGTTCGACGCCTTCGCGGAGACCGCCGCCTCCCTGGACGCCTGGCACGAGGGCGGCTGCCGCGGCAGCCGGCCGCCGGGCCGGCTGCGCCGGTACGCCCCGCCCGATCTGCCAGCGGTGAAGCGGGTGCTCGCGACCCCGCTGCACCACGTCCTGGTCGACCCGGACGGACGCCCGCTGCGACTGCGGCGCCGCAACGCGTTCTGAAAGCAGGCTCCCCGAGCGCCGTACGAGGCCCCGATCCGGGTAGGCGCCGGAAGTGAGCTACGTCAGCCCCGGCAAGGGGTACTCCCGCGACAGCCGGTACATCACCACCCGGATCACGGCCGACGGGCGCGACGGCTACCGCGTGGAGCCCGGCCGCTACCGCCTGGTGGTCAGCAGAGCCTGCCCGTGGGCGAGCCGGGCGGTGATCGTACGGCGGCTGCTCGGACTGGAACGGGCCCTCCCGATGGCCGTCGCCGGACCCGTGCACGACGAGCGCAGCTGGTCCTTCGACCTCGATCCCGGCGGGCGCGACCCGGTGCTCGGCATCGAGCGGCTCCGGGAGGCCTACCTCGCCCGCCATCCCGGCTACGACCGGGGCATCACGGTGCCGGCCGTCGTGGACGTCCCGAGCGGGAAGGTGGTGACCAACGACTTCCCCCGGATCACGCTCGACATGTCCCTGGAGTGGACGCCGTACCACCGCCCCGGCTCGCCGGACCTCTATCCGACCGCACTGCGGCCGCACATCGACGCCGTGAACGAAGTGGTGTACCGCGACGTCAACAACGCCGTCTATGAAGCCGGGTTCGCCGGCAGCCAGGAGGCGTACGCCGACGCGTACGCGCGGCTGTTCGCCCGGCTGGACTGGCTGTCCTCGCGGCTGGCACGGTCCCGCTACCTCGTCGGCGACACCCTCACCGAAGCGGACGTACGGCTGTTCACCACGCTCGTGCGCTTCGACGCCGTCTACCACGGCCACTTCAAGTGCAACCGGCACAAGCTGAGCGAGATGCCGGTGCTCTGGGCGTATGCACGGGACCTGTTCCAGACGCCCGGCTTCGGCGACACCGTCGACTTCGACCACATCAAGCGGCACTACTACCTGGTGCACACCGACATCAACCCGACGGGCATCGTGCCGGCCGGCCCCGATGCGTCGGCCTGGCTCGAGCCGCACGGCCGCGCCGCCCTGGGCGGACGCCCCTTCGGCAACGGCACGGCACCCGGACCCGTGGCGTCGGGGGAAGCCGTACCGGCCGGCCACAACCCGCTGTCCTGAAGGCCCGCCGCCCGGGCGGCGGGCCGCGGCCCCGGCTCGCTCGCGCCGTCAGCCGCCCACGATCCTGCGGACGTTCTCGATGCGGCCACAGCCGGACGCCAGCTGCCTCTCGCGTTCCCGCAGGAAGGCGGCGCCCAGTTCGGCACGGCGCTCGTCGGGAACGCTTTCCCGGGCACCGTTCAGGATGGTCCGCTCTTCCTCGTCCACGTGGTGGGAGACCGCCTTGACCAGGTCCTCCAGCCGTGCGTCCCACTCCTCGGAGCCGACCTCGTCCACTTCCAGCAGTGCCAGCAGTGACTCGTTGCCCGCGGCGTGTTCCTCCTCGCCGTGCTCCACTTCCTCGTTGTCGACGCCCTTGAAGCGCTTGAGCGCTCCGTACACCTCGGATTCCTCCGCCTCGCCGTGCGCGATGAGCAGGGCCGAGAACTCCTCCAGTGCTGCCGCGCGGTCGTCCTCGACGCTCCGCATGCGGCGGAAGAGCTCCTCCATGGTGCGGTGGTCCTCCAGGATCACCTCGACCACGTCCCGGTCCTTCGCCTCGCCTGCCATACCACTCGTCTCCTCGATCGGGTCCCACTGCGCGGGCCCCTTCCCCGAGGGGCCCCGCTGCACGCTGCCGTCCTGCGCGGGCGCATCGGCACAGGGAGCGGCTGCCCCGGCCGGGCCCGATCATGCGGGGCGCGGCCCGTCACCGGCCGTCCGGGCCATTCGGCCCACGGCAACGTGGGAGGACGGCCCCTGGCCGGGTAGGCGACATGTATGGACGCACACGCTCTCGCCACTCCCGCCAAGGCCACCCCGCTCCTGGACGCCGCGTCTGCGTGGTGGCTGACCACCCTGGACCGCATCGAACGGAGCACAGCGGCCGATCCGGCCATCCGGGTCCTGCGGAGGGGGATCCGGGCGGTCCCGCTGGGTGAAGCCCGCGTGCTGCTGCGGGGCCGGCCGCTGGGCCATCCCCTCCATCCCGTGCTCGTGCAGGTGCCGATCGGGTGCTGGCTCTCGGCCGCGGTGCTGGACGTCGTACCGGGCGCTCAGCGCGCGGCGACGACCCTGACGGCCGTCGGACTGGCGGGTGTGGCTCCGGCCGCCGTCGCCGGCTGGGTGGACTGGGCCGACCTGCCGCCCGAGCAGGCGCGGGTGGGCCTGGTGCACGCCGTGTCGAACGTGGCCGCGGTCGGCTGCTACGCGGCGTCCCTGACGGCCCGCCTGTGCGGACGCCCCCTGAAGGGCAGGCTGTGGTCGTGGGCCGGGATGACCGCGGTCGCCGTCAGCGGGGCGCTGGGCGGCCATGTGGCCTACCGGCAGGCGATCGGAGCCCTCCCCGGCGCTTAGCGCCGCGGCCCCGGCGGCCCCGGCGGCCCCGGCGGCCGCGCCCGCCGCGCCGGCCGGCCGCCGGTTC
>NZ_JBEZLA010000027.1:0-89668 GCF_040651925.1 Streptomyces sp. NPDC048349
GTACGTCCAGTACGGGGGCATCCGGCCGGCACGCCGAGAGCACGCACCGGACACCGCTCCTTCACCACGGACCTCCGTCAGACACCCCCTAGCGGTCACAGCCGCTGCGTCACAGCCGCTGCGTCGCTGCCGCTGCGGTCACAGCCGCTGCGCTGACAGCCGCTGACTGCTGCCGCGGTCAGAACCGGCCCGGGCCCGCCGGGAACGGCAGCGGCTTCGACGGCTTCGACGGCGCCGCGGAGCCCTGCCGCTCGGCGGGGGCCGGCTCGGTCCGGCAGGTGACGTCCTCGGCGGGCAGCCGGCCCGTGGTCAGGTACGAGTTGACCGGGGCGTTGGCGCAGGAGGCGGGGTCGACGAGGTACACGCCGTGGCCCTCACCGCCGGCCACCAGGACCATCCGCGACCCCTTGAGCGCGCGGTGCAGGCCCTGGCCGCTGGTCAGCGGCGTCTGCGAGTCCCACTCGTTCTGCACCGTCAGCACGTTCGCCTTCTTCTTCATCGGCGTGGCCGCCTCGAGCGGCCGGTCCCAGAACGCGCACGGCTTGACGTTGGACGCGAAGTCCCCGTACAGCGGGTAGCGCACCTTGTCCCGCGCCGCGTCCCGCTCATACTGCTCCGTGTAGCGGGGCCAGCTGCCCGTGTCCCCGCACACCACGGCCCAGAAGACGGCCGTGCCGTTGTCCGAGGCGGGCTGGGCGGCCGCCCGCCCGCCGGTCAGCAACCGCTTCAGCTCGGCCGCGTCCGGCCCCGCGGGCTGCGGCTTGCCCTCGGCCGCGGCCTTCAGGGCCGCGATCAGCGGGGTGGCCTGCGCCGGGTAGAAGAACACCCCCCGTGCGGAGCGGATCAGGTCCCCGTTGACCTTCTGGCCCTCGAAGTCGATCGGCTCCCGGTCGGCGCGCGCCACCAGCGCCCAGAAGGTGTCGGACACCGCCTTCGGGGAGTCGCCGAGCCCGAACTCGGCCGACCGCTCGGCCGCCCAGCCCGTCCACCGCGTGTAGGCGGGCTCGGCCTCGGTCGCCCACACCTGGATCATGCCGCGCCAGATCCGCTGCGGGTCCACGCCGCTGTCCAGCACGAAGCGGTCGGTCCGCTCCGGGAACATCTGCGCGTACACCGCGCCGAGGTAGGTCCCGTACGAGTAACCCAGGTAGGAGACCTTGCGCTCGCCCAGCACCGCACGGATGGTGTCCATGTCGCGCGCCGTGTTGCGCGTGGTGATGTGCGGGAGCACGGCACCGGCGTTCTCGCGGCACTTGTCGGCGACCGTACGGGCCCACGTCACGTCGGAGGAGAAGGTCTCGGGCCGGTACGGCCGGTCGAAGTTCTGCTCGGTGTCGGTGAGTCCGCAGGAGATCGGGCTGCTCGCGCCGACACCGCGCGGATCGAAGCCGATCAGGTCGTACTGGTCCCGCACCTCCTTGGGCATCATCTCGCCCGCCATCAGCGGCAGATCGAGCCCGGGACCGCCCGGACCGCCCGGGTTCAGCAGCATGACGCCGTGCCGCTTGGCGGGGTTCTCGCTCTTCACCCGGGATATCGCGAGGTCGATCGTGGACCCCTGGGGGCGCCGGTAGTCGAGCGGCACCTTGAGGGTGGCGCACTCGTACGAGGCCGGCTGGTCCGGGCTGCACCGGTGCCAGGCGGGCTGCTGGCCCAGGTAGGCCGGCGCCGGCGCGGCGGAGACCTGCGTCGCGGTCAGCAGGGGCAGGGTGGACGCAAGGAGTCCGGCCGCGGCGAGCAGCGGTGCGAGGCGTTTCATGCGCACGATGTGAGGTTCCTTTCGGCGAAGTCGCTTACCCGCCCACCCTGTTGTAAGGAAGGGCGGCGCGAATCATCCCGAAGGTCAGGGCTTGTGCGTCTCACGAATGAGCCGAAATCCAGACAACTGGCCGACACGCCGTCGCTGCCGGCGGCCGGCACGCCTCTCGTCTGTCGATTCAGTGGTGGCCGTCGTGCGCGGAGCCGGTCTCGAGGGCGCCGCCGATGCGGCCCTGCAGCGCCGCCAGGGCGTCCGCTGACGGCGCGGTGACCACCCAGCGGCTCCCCACCAGGTAGGTGCCGCCGTACGCCCGGGCCTCCGCCAGCCAGGAGCGCAGGCCCTCGTCGGCGGCAAAGGTGACCATGCGGTAGGCGACCTGCCCGGTCTGGCAGCCGCCCTCGCGCAACTCCTCGGCCTGGACGTCCACTTGGGCGGTGCAGCCGACGGCCGCGGCGATCTCCTCGATCGAGGCGGACGGCGCCCGGCCCGCCTGCGCCCGCGCACCGTGCGCGGCCGGACTTCCGGCGCAGCCGCCGGTCGGCAGCACCGCGCACACGGCGGCGAACGCCAGCGCGGCGGCGCGCGGAACGCGGCGGTGGGGGCGGGCGGTCGACGGCGACGGCATGGCTCTCTCTTCCTCACGGGCCGACGGGGGAGCGGCCGTGGTGCCCGGGCGGGGAGGGGGCCCGGGCACCACGGGTCCAGGGCCTTTCCTAGTGCGCCGCCTTCGCCTTCTTTCCCTTGTCGGTCACGGCGAACCAGAGGCCCTGCTTGTTGTGCCCGGAAATATCGCCGGGCTCCTTGTCGCCGGTGAACGAATAGACCGGCCAGCAATCGATCGTCAATTGTTCCGAACCGTCGGGGCGCTTTACGGAACCGATGAGTTCGGCAGGAATTCCCGACACCTTCGACTTGTCCACCGGCTTGGCGGGCTTCCAGGTGTCCAGGCACGCATCGAGGCAGCCGATCTTCATCGGCCAGGCGCTGTCCTTGTCGAACCGGTAGAGCGTGCGGCCCTCCCCGTCCGCGAGGATGGCGCCGAGCATGGCGTTCTGCGCGACGGACAGTTCGGCTCCGGCCGCCGGCGCCTTCTTGGCGGCGGCGGCCGGCTTTCCGTCCGCTCCGAGCGCGTGCCAGGTTCCGCCGACGCCCTCACCGAGCGCGTCCCCCGGTTTGGCGTCCTTCGCGTAGCGGTACACGGGCCAGCCCGCAAGGGTCAGCTGCCGGGTGCCGTCGGCCCGGGCGACCGACCCGAGCAGGCCCGCGTCGATCCCCTCACCTGCGGTGGCGTCGTCCGCCGCCACGGGGGGCCACGCCGTCGCGCAGTCCCCTTCGCAGGCGGACTTGGGGGGCTTGGGCGTGTCCTTGTCGAACCGGTAGAGCGTGAAGCCCTCGCTGTCGGTGACCGCGCCGCCCACGTTCGCGATCTCGGCCACCTTCAGCTCCCCGGCCGGACCGCTCTTCGCCTCCCCGGCCCCGCCCGCCGGGGCGGCGCCCGATCCGCTGTCCCCGTAGGAGGGATCGGCCCCCGAGCCCGACCCGTACGCGCCGTCCCCGCCGTCCGCACCGTACACGGACCCGATCTTCTTGCTGTCGCCCGCCGGCTGTACCGCATTCGCCTTTCCCGGAGGTTTCTCGGCGAGTCCGCATCCGGCGGTCAGCAGCAGTACCGCGACCGCCGCCGACCCGGCGAATATCTCACGACGCATTTTCTGCACGATCTCTCCTTCAGGTCCGGTCCAGCGTTTCCGTTCGTCCCTGCCGTAAGTGATACGGGGCCGGGAGCGGACCCGACCCCATTCGCAGGGAATTTGTCGGATCGCGCCAAGAAATGAACCGGGGGACGGTGCGCGGACGTGCACCGGCTCAGTCCTGGATCCGTAGCGCGAGCGCCGGGCAGCGCCGGACCGCGCGCAGCGCCTTCGGCCGCAGCCGCGCGGGCACCGGCATCGACGCCTTGGCCGGATAGCCGTCCGGATCGAGCCGTACGACATCGGGGAGGATGTCCACGCACAGGCCGTGCCCCTTGCACAGCGTCCAGTCCACGACGAGCCGTTGTGGACTCTCGTCGCGTGGCAGCGGAAGCGCTCCCAGCACCCGCCGGCCGCACCCGCTGCCCAGGGCGTGGTCGTAGAACTCGTCGGGGAAGGCGGCGAGGGCCGAGGCCACGAAGTGCGAGGTGCCGTCCGGATGGCTGCACGCACCGCGGCCCCGGACCGCCGTCAGGCGCGCCTCGACCGTCTCCAGGGCCGCGGCGCCCCCGCCGCGGACCACGTCGTCCAGTACGTCGGCCAGCGCCGGCAACCCCCGTACGCAGGGCCCGCACTGACCCGCCGACTCCTTCGCCATCCACCGGGTCACCCGCGCGACCTCGCCGGCCGGGCAGGTGTCCTCGGGCAGCGGCAGCACCGCCCCCGCCCCCAGGACCGCGCCGAAGGCAGCCAGGGACTGCCGGGACACCAGCGCGGAACGCGCGGCCACCGGGTCCAGCCATCTGCCGTGGTAGCCGCCGACCAGGACACCTTCCCCTGGCCCGGTGCCGCACAGCTCCAGTACGTACGGCAGCGAGGACCCCGTCGGCGTCTCGACGACCGTGGAACCGGCCACGGTCAGCAGGACCGTCCCCGGCTCGGCCGGCACCCCCGTGGAGCGGTACTCCCGCGCGCCCAGCCGTGCCGCGACGCCGAGCTGGGCGAAGGTCTCGGTGTTCGACAGCAGCGTGGGCACGCCCCCCAGTCCCCGCTCACTGGTACGCACCTTCTGACCGGAGGGCAGCACCGCACCGCCGTTCAGGCCGCTGACGAGCGCCGTACCCTCCCCGGTGACGAAGCGTTCGGGAAGCCGCGCCACGCGCACCCGGCGCCCGGCCGGGCCGCGTTCGGCCACGGCGTCCCGTACCGACTGTTCCACGTCCGCCCGGGTGACGGCCACCACGACGTCGTCGGAGCCGAGGGCCGCGGCGGCCAACAGGGCGCCGTCCAGCACCAGATGCGGGGCGTGCAGCAGCAGCGCGGTGTCCTTGAGGCAACTCGGCTCGCCCTCACTGCCGTTGACGACGACCGCTGTGGGAGCGTCCCGCCCCCCGGCGGAGCGGGTGACGGCCCGCAGTTTCCGCGCGAACGGGAACCCCGCACCGCCGCGGCCCCGCAGGTCGATGTCGTCGGCGAGGCGGACGAGGTCGTCCGGACGGAACCGGGGCAGCGTGCCGTGCGCGGTGAGATGGGCGTCGCGGTCGAGACGGGGGAGCCGGTCGAGCCCGGCCAGCAGCCTGGGGGCGCCCACGCAGCCGAGGCCGGGGCGCGGCTCGCCGGTCACAGCCACCGCTCCGCGGCGGCCGGCTGCTCGCCGTACATCCGCGTTCTGCGGCCCGCCGTCGCATAGGCCCGGGGGCCGGGCCGCGGCAGCGGCGCCCGCCCGGCGGGCGCGAGCGGACGCGCTGCGCCGCCGCTGCCCGGGCCGGCGCCCGGACCGGCGCCGACGGAGCGGCGGGGGCCGGGACCGGGGCCGGTTGCCGTGCTGGTGCCGGTGCCCGGACGGGGCCCGGGGACGGGAGCGGGACGCGAACGGGTCCCGCGCGCCCGTGACTTCACGCGGAACACGAGCACCGCGGCGACACCGATCAGGCAGAGCGCGTACGCCGCCGTCACCCAGGCGCCGCCCGGACGGCCCGCCTTGAGCCCGTGCACCAGCGACGCGCCCCAGGCCGGGTAGGCGCCGAAGTGCAGGGCCCGCCACCACAGCGAGCGGCTCTTGGTCGCGAACACGCTGCGCACCGCGCCCGAGACCGCGACGGCCACGAAGAGGTAGCCGGCCAGGGTGCCCAGTCCGATCAGGACGGGCCGGTCGCCGTCCGCGAACGGCAGGACCGCGGCGGCCGCGGTCGTCTGCGCCTGCGCGACCTTGACCCAGATGTGCAGGGCCAGGAAGGACAGCCCGGCCACGGCCAGTCCGCGGTGCGCGCCCTGGGCGAGCAGCCGGTGGCCCGGTCCGAGCAGCACCCGGTCGGTGGCCACCAGCCCCCACAGGACGGTGGCGGTGAGCGAGACGAGCGAGAGCACGCCCGCCCCGAAGTCGAGGAAGTCCCACAGATGGGTCAGGGCGCCCGCGCGGACCACCACGATGAGGGAGGCGAGGGCCGCGAGGACCACCGGGGCCGTCGCGGGGTGACGACTCCTGCGGCGGGCCCGGTGCGAGCGGCGATGGTACGGCTGAGACAGGGGCATCCAGATCTCCTGTGCGCCTGGGCCCGAGCACTCCACTTGACGCTCGGCACCCGGGGGTCGTTGTCGCTCGTGCCCGGCAGCGCTGTGACATTCCCGCGCCAGCCGAGGAGCTGGGGCGTGTCGTCAAAGTCCCCCCAGCTACCGCCGGGAGGCGCCCCCGGGCCGGTGGGGCCCACCGGCCCGCCCTTCGGGCGGCCGGCGTTGCTTTGACGACACTCCCTTGGGCCGGAGTGCAGAAGCATCGTGGAGCTACACGGCGCCTCCACAGGATTTATCGAAACGTGATAATTTCTCGCACCGCGTCTACGGCGCGTCGAACGACACCGGAAGATTCCCCTCCAGCGGAGGTTGCGACAGGCCGCCGCGCCGACCGCCGCCTACGCGTCCCCGACGGCAAAATCACGGCAAAACCGCGGGACCGAACGGGGCCGGATCCCTCCAGGAGGGAGTACGAGAGGCCACAACTCTCTTGTGCGGCAGGGCTGTTGGCGCGAGAGGCAACCTCGGCGGGCCTGTCCTCCGCTACCGGACAGGCCTCACCCCGGCACGAACGAGGAAACGATGTGCGAACTTCTGAACCGCATCTGGTCCCGCCCGCGCGGCGAGTGGACCCGCGTCCTGCGACGGGAACTCCCCGCACTGGCCGCCGAGATAGTGGAGGAGCTTCTGCATGGAATTCCGGGAATTTCCGCCCTTACCGATGACAACGATGCCATCGACGACGAACTGCTCAGACAGCGGGTGGAGGAAGCCCTCCTCACCGCACTCGGATACCGAGAAAGGCCAGACGCGCAGGATCAGGACCAGGACCAGCAGCAACGCCCGCACCGAGCCGCGGACATACCCCGGGACTCCGATCCGGTGCACCGGCACGCGAGCCTGGAGGTCGTGGAGGGAAGGGACCACGTCAGGCAGCACGACCGGCACGACCGGCACGACGGACATGGCAGGCAGCAGGAAAGGCCGGACGTCGGGCAGGGCGACCACCGGCACGACGGGCAGGACGTCCGGCTACGCGACCGCCGGGACGACCCCCAGGACCACCGCCGGGACGACCCCCAAGACCACCGCCGGGACGACCGGCCACCCCTCGGACCCGGCGCCGACCGTGCGCGCCAGGACCTCTTCAACGCCCTCACCGATGACCGGACCGCCTCCGCGACCTCCCTCGCCGAACTCGCCGAAGCGGCCGGCTGGCCCCTCCCGGTGGCCGTACGGGCCATCGCGCCTGCCGCGCCCGGGGAAGCCCAGCAGCTGGCGACCGTACTGGACGACGCCCTCGCCGGGACGTTCGCGGGCCGCCCCTGCCTGCTGGTCCCGAGCCCCGATCCCGACACCCGGGTCCCGCTCGAACTCCCGCTGCGCGGCCGGTTCGCCGCCGTCGGCCACGCGGTACCGCTCCGGGACACGGCCTCCTCGCTGCGCTGGGCCCTGCGCCTGCTCGCGCTGACACCCGCCCGCGCGGGTGTGGACGCCCGCCCCGTCTTCGTCGACGACCACCTCTCGACGCTGCTGCTGCTCCAGGACGAGCCCCTGGCCCATGCGCTGGCCGCCCGCTGGCTCCGCCCGCTGGCGGACCTGACCCCGCGCCAGAGCGAACGGCTGGAAGTGACCCTCCTCGCCTGGCTGGAGGGCGGCGGCGCACCCGAGGCCGCCAAAGCGCTGAGCGTGCACCCGCAGACCGTGCGGTACCGCATGCGCCAGCTGGAGAAGCTCTTCGGGCCCGGCCTGCGGGACCCGCGCACCCGGTTCGAACTGGAGATGGCCCTGCGCAGCCGCCGGCTGATGGCCGCGGTACGGCGACAGCACTCGCGGGTGGGGCGGCGGACGGCGCGCGTGGTCACGGCGGACTTCACCCCGCTGGTCGTGGGCCGGATGGCGCGCGTCAACGGCCTGTGAGAACGGCACAGGAGGCACAGCAGCCGGTCCGGCCCCGTACCGACGGGGCCGGGCCGGTCCTCATACGGCCGCCGCAACCGCTCCGCGCATCGTCGAGTTGAGGTCCAGCAGTTCCTCGTACGCCCGGGAGCAGGCCTCGCACCCCGCCAGATGGCGTGCGAGGCCCCGGGGCTGCCGCGCCCGGCCGCCACGGCGGACCGCCGAGCCGAGCATGTGGCCGTAGTGGCCGCACCGGCCCTCGGCCGCGGTGTCCAGATGGGCCAGGAGGTACGCCTCGCGCAGCCCCTCCCGGGCCCGGAACGCCAACGAGGTCACCGCGCTGGGGGTGATGCCCAGCAGCGCGGCGACCTCGTGCGGGGAGTCCTCCTCGACGAGGGTGTGCCACAGGACGGCCCGCCAGCGGGCGGGCAGCGCCCGGAAGGAGCGGGCCAGGAGCCGGCGGTCCTCGCCGGCCAGCAGCCGGCGCTGCGGATCGCCGCCGGCGGCAGCCTGCTGGCACCAGGTGTCGAAGTCCGCCGTCAGGAGCGTCATGCCGTCGCCGTCGCTCCACTGCATCGCCGTGTGGCGGACGACGGCCAGCAGGTAGGCGCGCCACGGACCTTGCGGCCCCGCGCCGGAGCGGACGGCCTGCAAGGTCCGCGCGAAGGCCTCCGACACGAGGTCCTCGGCGTCCTGCGGGGTACGGCAGCAGGTGCGCGCGTACGCGAGGGCCGCCCGCCGGTGCCGCCGGTAGAGGAGGTCGCACACGGACTCGTCCGCGGTGCCCGAGCCGAACCCCTTCCTGAGCCGCCGGGTGAGTTCCCCGTCGGAGGGCGCGGTCGGATGCCGCGGACCGTCCGCGGGGTCACGAGAGCCGGACATGGCACTCCTCGTCGGTTCGGGTCCGGGTGCGGTCCGGGTTCGGGACCCGTCCGGACACAGGTGTGCGGCGTTGGCCCGAAGTCGGCTTCGGGCCAACACCTGTCCCGGCCGGGGCGCGGTGCGAGGGGGAGGGACGCACCCCGTCCGGGAGTCCGCGCGGCCGCGCGTCAGCGGCAGGTCCGCCCCCTGTTGATGCAGTCCACCGCGTTGGCCATCAGGCCGTCCGGCATCACGTTGATGAAGTCCCCGTGGTCGGTGACCGGTTTGTGGAGCTGCTCGGGAAAGCTGTCCACGGCGAAGCGCGCGCCCGGCGCGACCCCGTAGGTGATCCGCTGCACCAGCTGCGGGATGGCGCTGAAGCCCTTCGGGCAGCGGCCGTCGCGGTTCGCGAAGGCCACGTGCGTCCGGTGGTTGGCGCTGTCGGTGTTGCGGCCGTCCCAGCAGCTCTGGAAGGTGAAGGTGCGCACCACGTCGCTGCCCTTGGGACAGATCGGGTACTTGTCCTTCAGCTGCCGGTTCTCGAATCCGGTGCAGCTCCACGAGGCGTTGGCGTTGGCCGTGCCGTTGGTGAAGGCCTTGGCGTCGCCGGTGATGATCCGCAGGAACCGGGGCATGGCCTTGACCTTGCCGGCGGGACTCCCCTTGAAGGTGATCGTGACCTGTTTGGGACGCAGGATCGTGCCGACGTTCGCGTCCTGGCCGCCGCCCGGCGCCTGCGCGTCCCGCTCCGCCTTGCCGTCGCGCAGCCGCAGCACGGGCCAGTAGTAGCTGGACAGGTCGCCGTTGCCGCAGGTGGTGCCGGAGGCGGCGAGGCTGTCGTTGGTGGAGAAGGCGTCGGTGGACTCGTTGCCCACGTAGTCGTGCATGTGGTGCGCGCCGTTGGAGACACCGGGGGCGACGATCACGTTGTCGGGGTTGAAGTGGCCGTTCTCGTTGCGCCCGCACCGCGAGCTGAAGGAGCCCGTGGAGGCGCCGGCCGAGGCCCCTGGCGTGCGCACGTTCGGCCGTACCGTGCCGATGGCGACGAAGTCGCTCCGCGCCGGGCCGCCCTTGCCGCCGATGCTCCGGGCGGCACCCGCGTCGGCGGCCGCGCCGGCCTGCGCGTCCTCCTGCGCGGCAGCCTGCTTCACCTCGCACCCGCTCATGGCCTTCAGCTCCTCGGGACGGGCCGCGGAGCGGGCTATCGCGTCGGAGATGCGGCCGATGGTCGCATCGCGCTGCTCCCGCAGCCCGTCGATCAGCTCCTCTCCCCGCGCCTCGCCCGCGGCGAGCCGCCGGTAGGCATCGGCCACCTGGACGTCCAGCTGGGCGAGGCCCTCGTCCACCTCGGCACGGGCCTGGTCGGGTACGGCGGTGAGCCGGTCACCGACGTCGGGGCAGTCGATGGTGGCGGTCACCTGCGCCGCGCCGCCCGCCTCCCGGCGCCCGTCCTGACCCGCGTTCGCGTTGCCCGCGACGACGGCGACCCCGCCGCCGCCCAGCACCAGTGCGCAGACCACGGCCAGCAGCTTGTTCGACAACCGGGGGCGTTTATGGCCCTTTTCACTCATGCGATCACTTCACTTCACTTCGTCGATCGGACATCGGACGGAGCAGGCGCGGGGGTCCCGTCGGGAGCGTTGAGCGCGTCGAAGTCGACCAGCCCGCTGTCCTCGAGGACCGTGATGTGGTCCAGGACCGTGGCGTTGGCGGACGTGGCCAGGGTGCGGACCATGGAGTTGCGGGTCTGCGCCCGCACTTGGGCCAGCAGCGCGAACACCTTTCCGTGCGCCCGGCGCAGCAGCTGGATGAACAGCCGTTCGTACTCGTCCCCTTGGGCGCGCGTCAGCTGGCCCAGCCATCCGCGCTGCTGCTCGGACGGCTGGTTGGGCAGGTCGACCCCGAGGGCCTGGCCGACCTGGATGACCTGCCGGTCCAGCTCGGTGTGGCCCTCCACGAGGTGCTCTCCGGCCGTGCGGACCGCGGCGCGCGTTCCGCGCTGCTGGGCCTGCCGTCCGGCGGGCAGCTCCCACAGGCCGGCGAGCCGTACCTTGCGTACGAAGTCCCGGTCCGTGGGGGTCAGCGGCCCGTACGCCGTACTCATGATCCCGGCGCCGTCGTCGTCGGCGGCCGGCCGGGCGGCCGACGCCGAGGCGCGGGCGCCGAACTTCTCCACGGGTATCAGCAGCGCGATCAGCGTGAGGGCGAGCGCGGCGATGACGAAGCCGCTGCCGATCGTGTATCTCGTGGCCACCGAAAACCTGCTGAGGGAACGCCGGCGGAATGACAGCACAGTGCCTCCTTGGTCCGTGGGCCGGGAGGGCAGCGGGGCTGGAGGGTCCGCACGCGCCGTACGTTGCACACCCGCATTCCCGGGGTGTCACGGGACGCTAGTGCCACGGGTGGTGCTCACGCCGGAGGACCATCACCATTGGATAAACATCCGGGCGGCGCCCCGAAAGACTGGTATCTTGCCGCGCCGCCCTTGGGCCGTCCGCCTAGACGGGATGCCCCGCGGCGTCCGTGCGGTCCTTCTGGGTCGAGAACTTGTTCATGAACACGTCGTACCGGCCGTCGGGGCGGCGGGTCAGGGTGGCGCCGTCCTGCCAGGTGCCGTTCTCGTCCCACCACGGGCTGCCGTACGGATCGCCCTGGTTCTGGTGGATGTTGTGCATGCCCAGGCCCGCACGGAAAGGCTCGCCGAACACCAGGATCGGCCGGCCGACGACCAGGATCGGCTCGAGGGCGAGGGCGGCGTCCAGGTTCGTACCCGACTTCCAGGGCCGGGACGACGGCAGCCACCGGCCGAGGCACTCCTCGAGCCAGTGGGGCAGCGGGAGCGGGAGCGGGGGCAGGACCGGGCGGCTGCGCAACGCCGGATGCCGGATGTAGTCCAGCGCACCCGACCGGGCCTCACGCGCCAGGTCGTGGTAGCCGGGAGCCAGCGATGCCACCGGGCCGAGCGCGGAGGCGTCCACGGTGAACACCTTCCACTGCACACCGGTCGCGGAGTCGTGGCTGTCCACGTCGACGGCGCACTTGTACCGGCCGTCGGGCGCCTCGACCCTGAGGTTGACGTGGAACCACGCCCCCTCCGTGTCGGGTGTGTCGCGGAAGTGCTGCCGCAGAGTCCCGCACAGAACGCCGTAGTGGTCGAATGGCATGGTCCCGAGTGTTCCAGCGGGCCGCGCGCACGGCCATCAGGACTGGGCCATCGGGGTTCGGCCGAACGGGTCCGGCCGGGCCACCGTCCCCGGCGGCCGATGCCGTGCGCAGTCCGTTCCGCCCACGAAATCCTGTTCGTCAGCGCCGGTCGACCGCGCCCCACGTCCGGGTGGTTGTTCCCCGCCCGGGCGCTTTTCGGCGCTCAAGGCTCCTGCGGGCCGCGAGAGTTGGCCCCATGATCATCGACCCGCCCCCCAGCCCCGAGTCCCCGGCCGAGCCCGCCCCGGCCGCCGCTCGCCGCCCCTCCCGCCGTACCGTCATCGCCGGCGCGGCCGCCGTCGCCGGCGCCGGTGCGCTCTCGGTCGCGGCCGCGTCGGCGGGCACCCCGCAAGCGCCGTCCGGTTCGGCCCGCCCGGACTGGGAGACCTGCCTGACCATCGCCCGGGCCGTCCTCGTACGGGACGAGGACGACCAGCCCCTGGTACCGCGCTACACGGACGTCCTCCTGAAGAACGGCCTGCCCCGCTCCCGCCGCCCCGGCAAGAAGGTGCTGGTCGTCGGCGCCGGGCCCGCCGGGCTCACCGCCGCCCACCTCCTGCGCGAGGCCGGGCACCGGGTCACCGTCATCGAGGCCAACGCCAACCGGGTCGGCGGCCGCATCAAGACCTTCCGTACCGGCGGGCACGAGAGGGCCGCCGCCCCCTTCGCGGACCCCAAGCAGTACGCCGAGGCCGGCGCCATGCGGATTCCCGACAGCCACCCGCTGGTCACCGGACTGATCGACAGCCTCGGCCTCGAGCGCAGGCGCTTCCACCTGGTCGACGTCGACGGGTCCGGCCGCCCCGCCTACCGCACGTGGATCCTCGTCAACGGCCTGCGCGTACGCCGGGCGGACTACGCCCGCAGCCCGCAGGCGCTCAACCGTTCCTTCGGGGTCCCGGCGGCCTACGAGTCCGTGCCGGCGGCGCAGATCGTGCGCAGCGCCTTCGCTCCCGTGCGCAAGGAGATCGAAGGGAAGAAGGACAAGGAACTCGTCGAGGGCTGGGCCCGCGTCATCCAGCGCTACGGCCACATGTCGATGTACCGCTACCTGACCGAGGTGGCGGAGCTCGACGAGCGGACCATCGACCTGATCGGAACGGTCGAGAACCTCACCTCCCGGCTGCACCTCGCCTTCGTGCACAGTTTCATCGGCGCCTCGCTGATCAGCCCCGACACCGCCTTCTTCGAACTGCCCGGCGGCACCGCCACCCTGGTCGACGCGCTCTACGGCCGGGTGAAGGACCTGGTACGGCTGGACCGCCGCGCCACCCGGATCACGCACGGCGAGGGCAAGGTCACCGTCGACACCGTCTCCGAAGGCCGCGGCGGCAGCCCGGTGCGCCGCGAGTCCTTCACCGCCGACACCGCGATCATCACCGTCCCCTTCTCCGGACTGCGGCACATCCCGGTCACCCCCGCCCTCTCGTACGGCAAGCGGCGCGCGGTCACCGAACTGCACTACGACGCCGCCACCAAGGTGCTGCTCGAATTCAGCCGCCGCTGGTGGGAGTTCGACGAAGCCACCTGGAAGCGCGAGCTGGAGGCGGTGCAGCCCGGCCTCTACCGCAAGTACCAGATCGCGCAGACCCCGGAGGCGGGGGGCCTGCTGGGCGCCCACCCCTCCGTGCCCAAGGGCCACATCTCCGACGCGCAGCGCGCCCACTACGCCGCCTGCCGTCCCGTCACCCGCGACCAGCCCGAGGCGGCCGGGGTGATCGGCGGCGGCTCGGCCACCGACAACCCCAACCGCTTCATGTTCCAGCCCTCCTACCCCGTCGAGGGCAGCGCCGGCGGCGTGGTCCTCGCCTCCTACAGCTGGTCGGACGACGCCCTGAAGTGGGACTCCTTGGACGACGAGGAGCGCTACCCGCGCGCCCTGGCCGGAGTCCAGGAGGTGTTCGGACAGCGGATCGAGGTGTTCTACACCGGAGTCGGCCGCACCCAGTCCTGGATGCGCGACCCGTACGCCTACGGCGAGGCCTCCGTACTGCTGCCGGGGCAGCACACCGAGCTGTTCCCCCACATCCGCACGCCCGAGGGCAGCCTGCACTTCGCCGGGTGCCACACCTCCATCAAGCCCGCCTGGATCGAGGGGGCGCTGGAATCCGCGGTGCGCACCGCGCTGGAGGTCCACCTGGCGCCGTGAGCGGCCGCTCCGGCACGGGGCGCCGGCCTGGCCGCCGGCGCTCGGCGCCGACTCCGGGCGCCGACTGCGGGCGCCGACTGCGGGCGCCGACTGCGGGCGCCTGCGCCCGGCGTCGGCGCCCTCCCGTCAGCTCTCGGCGAGCACGATCAGCCAGTCTTCCGCGGACAGCCGGACCCGTTCCCGCTTGTCGGGGTTGATCCTCAGCCCGTAGGCGGGGCCCGTGGCGGCCCGGGCGCGCAGCCGGTAGCCGACGGCGCATTCCCGGCGGCGGCGCGCCGACTCGACGAAGGTGGCGAACGGGACCTCACGACCGGCCCGGACGTAGTCCGCGGCCGGTTTGAGGTGGAACTCGCTGCCCTCCGCGTCGAACAGCTCCTCGAAGACCTCGGCGAGGTAGGGGCTCTCCGAGATCTGGGTCATCAGCAGACTGATCAGCCTGCCGCTCACGATGAAGTCGGCGCCCTCCCGTGCGGGCGCGAGGAGCCGGTTGCCGTCGTCGGACATCTCGGTGGTGAGCGACAGCTCCGCCCGTGAGGCCTCCGCGATGGCCCGCAGGTGCAGCAGCGTGACCAGTGTCCTGTCGTCCGCCAGGGACTCCTCCGGGTCGGCGGGGGAGAGGGCGGCCGTGCCCGTGTCCGCGGGACCGGCCTCACCGATGACGATCACGCTGTCGTACGAGGGCACGTCCAGCTTGGCCAGCACCCGGGGATCGGTGATGTCGCCGCCGTGGAAGGCCACTTCGAGACGGCGCCGGGCCGTCGCCGCGCAGCTGTTGCCCGCCCCCTCGTCGAGAGCGACGACGTCGAGAGCGCTTCCGGGGCTCACGTACTGGTCGAGCTGGTCCACGACGAACGGAGCGCGGCGGTTCCAGCCGAGCAGCAGCAGGCGCTCGGGCCGCCCGGCCGCGGGCCGGACCGTGACGATCGCCTCCTCGTCGACGCAGCAGGCCGCGTCCACCGGTACGGCCGTGTCATCGTCCTGGGAGATGACGATGATCCGGTCGCCGGGGCCGAGCGTACGGCCCGGATCCGGATTGAGGCGGACGCGTCCGCCGGCGTGCAGCAGGCCGACCACGCAGGACGTGGCGAACGACAGCAGCGCCTCGCCGAAGGTGCGCCCCGCGAGGTCCCCGGCGGCCACGGTGTAGAACTCGTCGCCCGCGTAGTCCAGCAGCTCCTGGTACACCAGCGAGAGGCCGGGCTCGCGGGCGGTCTGCACGAGGAGCCGGGCGACGATGTCGTCGACGCACAGGACGTGTCCGCCCGGCCCGGCGGCCAGCCTGGCGGTGACGTGGTGGCGGGCCTCGCGGACGGCGGCCACCACCACGCTTCCCCCGCCCTCCGGAACGGCCGCGTTGAGGGCGAGCAGGGTCTTCACCACGTGGGCGTCGCCGGCCGTCCCGCCGGGCGGCAGCACGAGCACGGCCTTCGCCGTGCGCGGGCTCACCCTGACCAGTTCCGCGGGGTCGGTGGTGCTGCCGTTGCGGCAGATGATGCGCGTCCTGCCCCGGTCGGCGACGCGGCCCGAGAGCTCCTCCTCCATCTCCACCTTGTCCTTCGGGGCGAGCACGGCGATCGCAGAGCGGCGCTGATTGGCGTTGGCGGCCACCAGCTCCGCGGCCACGGGAAAGATCTGGTCGGACCATCCGAGGACGACGGTGTGCCCGGCTTCCAGCACGGTGGAATGGCCGAGACGGAGCGACATGATGCGCCGGTTGATGCCGGTGGTGATCAGACTGACCAGCGTCGACACGAACAGCAGGGCGACCAGGGCGAGCGCCACCGACGCCAGCACGTAGAGCGGCGGGCCGACCGCACCCCCGATCTTGAGCGTCTGCCCGACGCTGACCCATACGGCCGTGAGCCGGCCGGAGAGGGTCGCCGGGGCCGACCGGTCGGCCCAGACGAGCACCGCGCTCGCCGGGACCACCACGGCCAGGCAGGCCAGCGCGAGCCAGCCGATCAGGGTGGTGGTCCCGCCCGCCACCAGATGGTCGAACCGGTACCGAAGGCGCTGCCGGAGGGACGTCGTGTGCTCCTGCGCCATGCACGCTTCCTTCGGATCGGCACGCCTCTCGAAGGCCCCTCGTGCTAACCCGCCGGCGACCGATCGGTTACGGGTGAACCGGGCGGGCCACCCCGGCGGCAGGCGGAAGCGGGTCCGCGGACCTACGGTGGTTCAGAGAACGAGGAGGCTGCCATGCAGGAGACCTTCGTCTGGGTGACGACGCGACGCATCAAGCCGGGCACGCTGGAGGAGTTCGAAAGGGCGTGGCGCCCGGGGTCCCACCCGGACGGCATGAGCCGCGCGTTCGCGTACTGGTCCGAGGACGGGCAGGAGATCACCGGGGTCTCGCTCTGGGACTCCCGGCAGGCCTGCGACGACTGGCGGTCCTCCGACGCGGAGAAGGAGCGCCGCGAGGTCATGGCCCCGTACGTCCTCGAGGAGCGCGAGAGCTTCTACCGGGGAGGCGAGCTCACCGTTCCCGGACGGTGACCGGCGGCCGTTCCGGCGGACGCACCGGACGGACCGCGAGGTCGCCCTCCCGGTCGAGGGCGATGAGGGTGCCGAACTCCCGGCTGGTCCGGGCGAGGACCTCGTACAGCCAGCCGCAGTCCTCCCGGGAGGCGTGCCGCAGGCGCATCCGGTGGGCCTGCAGCGGGACCAGGCGGGCGTGGTCGAGGCGGCCGGTGCCCGGCTCGAGCGCGACGAGGTACAGCAGGCGCAGGTCGTCGCGGTACTGCTCGTGGCCGCCGATGCCCTCGTAGTCGTCGATCAGGTCGCCGCAGCCGTACAGCACCGGATGCCCCCGGTACACCTCGAACGCGCGCGGATGGTGCGAGGAGTGCCCGTGGACGAGGTCCACGCCGCCGTCGACGAGCGCGTGCGCGAAGCGGATCTGGTCGCGCGGGACGGTGTGGCCCCAGTTCGAACCCCAGTGGACCGAGACGACCGTGAGGTCACCGGGCCGCTTGGCCCGCCGGACGCGCGCGGCCACCTCGGCCGCGGCGGCGTCCGAGGCCTCGAAGAGGAAGTCGACCCCGCTGCGCTCCGCCGTGGCGGCCCAGGTGTGGGGGATACCGCTGGACGCCATCCCCAGGGAGAAGACCAGCACGCGCCGGCCGCCCGGCAGGGGAAGGACCGCGGGCCGCCGCGCCTCGTGGAGGTCGCGCCCGGCCCCGGCCGTCCGCAGGCCCGCGCCGGCGAGCGAGCCGAGGGTCTCGGTCAGCCCGCGGCGGCCGTAGTCCAGGACGTGGTTGTTGGCGAGGACGCAGAGGTCCGGCCGGGCGGCCGCCAGGCAGGGCAGGTTGGCGGGGTGCATGCGGTAGTGGACCTCTTTGCCGGGCCAGGCGTCGTCGCTGCGGGTGACCGAGGTCTCCAGATTGAGAATCCGCAGGTCGGGCGCGGCCGCGTCGAGGAGACCCAGCGCCTCGCCCCACGGCCAGGAGAAGTCCGCCCGCCGGGGGACCGGGCCGCTCGCCGCCTCCGCCAGCTCGACGTACGTGCGGGCATCGGTGACGTACGCCTCCACCAGGGCCGGATCGCCGGGGTGCGGAAGGATCTGGTCGATGCCGCGTCCCAGCATCACGTCACCCGCGAGGAACAGCGTCACGAACTCGCCGTCCATCTCTCCAGGCTAACCACGGCGTGCGCGGCCCGGCGCGCCCTCCCGGGCCGTGCGGGGGCACCCTGGAGACATGGCCCGAGCCAACGACGAGGTCGAGGCCCTCCTCCAGGAGTACGCCGATCTCATCTCGATCCGGGGCGGGGAGGCCTTCAAGGCCCGCGCCTACGAGAAGGCCGCCCGCGCCGTCGGGGGCTACCCGCAGGACGTCGCGACGCTCGACGCCAAGAGCCTGCTCGAGATCCCCCACGTCGGCAAGTCGGTGGCGGACAAGATCATCGAGTACCTGCGCACCGGCCGCATGCCCGTCGTCGACGACGCCAGGGCGTCCGTACCGGCCGGAGTGCGCGAGCTGATCGCGATCCCCGGCCTCGGCCCCCGCAAGGCCATGCTGCTCTACGAGGAACTGGGCATCACCTCGCTCGACCAGCTGGTCGAGGCCATCGGGCAGGAGCGGCTGCGCGACCTCAAGGGCTTCGGCGAGCGGACCGAGGGCAACATCCTGCACGGCATCGCGGTACTGCAGAAGGCCGGAGAGGGCCGCATCCTCGTCAGCGCGGCCATGGAGGTGGCCGAACAGCTCGTCGGCGAGCTGTCGGACATCCGCGGCTGCGTCCGGTGCACGTACGCGGGGTCCCTGCGCCGGATGAGGGAGACCATCGGCGACATCGACATCCTGGTGGCCGCCCGGCGTTCGAGCCCGTTCATGGACGCCCTCACCGCCCACCCGCACACGGCCGAGGTCATCGCCCACGGGGAGAAGAAGACCTCCGTGCGCACTGCCACCGGCCTCCAGGTGGACCTGCGGGTCCTTCCGCCCGCCTCCTGGGGCGCCGGACTGCAGTACTTCACCGGTTCGAAGGCCCACAACATCCGCACCCGGGAGCTGGCGGTGCGCCAGGGCCTCAAGCTCTCCGAGTACGGCCTCTTCGACGTGGAGAGCGGCAAGAGCCTCACCTCCGAGACGGAGGAGGCCGTGTACGCCCGGCTGGGGCTGCCCTGGATCCCGCCGACGCTGCGCGAGGACCGCGGCGAGATCGCGGCCGGGCTGCGCGGCGAGCTCCCCGACCTGCTGACGGAGAAGGACATCCGCGGCGACCTGCACACCCACACCGACCTCACCGACGGGCTGGCGCCGCTGGAGGACATGATCGCCGCCGCTGCCGCGCGCGGCTACGCCTACTACGCGGTCACCGACCACGCCCCGAACCTGTACATGCAGCGGATGACCAGCGAGAAGATCCTCGCCCAGCGGGAGCGGGTGCGCGCCCTGGACGGCGCGCACCACCGGATGCGGCTGCTGCACGGCACGGAACTCAACATCGGCCCGGACGGCACCGTGGACTGGCCCGACGAGTTCCTCGCGGACTTCGACATCTGCGTGGCCTCCGTCCACTCCCACTTCAACCAGAGCAGGCAGGAACTCACCCGCCGCCTCGTGCGCGCCTGCGAGAACCCGCACGTCGCCGTCATCGGACACCCCACGACCCGCCGGATCGGCAAGCGCCCCGGCATCGACGCCGACTTCGACGCCGTTTTCGAGGCCTGCGCGCGCACGGGCACCGTGCTGGAGATCAACGCGCATCCCGAGCGGCTCGACCTGTGCGACGAGGACATCCTGCGCGCGAAGCGGTACGGGGTGAAGTTCGCCGTGAACTCCGACGCGCACGCCACCACGCACCTTCCGTACATGCGCTACGGGGTGGCCACGGCGCAGCGCGGCTGGCTGACCAAGGACGACGTCGTCAACACGTGGCCGCTGGCGAAGCTGCGAAAGTTCCTGGCGGAGAAACGATCTGACGGGTAGTCGCGCCGGCGACCCCGTCCTCCTGCCGGCCCTCGGACCGGGGGACCGGCCTCGGGTCCCCGCCCCCGGCGTCCGCCTGCCCGTGACGGCGCAGGCCCGTCGGCCGGAGCCGTCCCGCCGTGCTCCCGCCCCGCGTGGCGTGCCGCGGAGCGGGAGTCGAGAATGAGAGAGCCGGACAAGATCGGTACGTCGTCCCGCCCCGCAGCACCGCGGCGGGGGACGCTCCCACCCGCAAGGGCCGCCGCAGCGAGGGGACGACGCGCGCGCCCGGTCGGGCAGCGCCGTTCCGGGGCGATCGGCAGGCGCCCCGCCTCCCGTCCGCTCCACCTGTACTGGCCGTACCCATCAGCCCCTGTCCCCTGACCGGTTGATCCCCGCGCCCGGACGACCGCCGCCATGCCCTCGGCGGCCGACCCGGGAAGCCCGGCCACGGGCACCCGAGAAGCCTGGCCACGGGCAAGGAAGCAGGCGAGCCATGACAGAGCCCAGTGCTCGACCCGCGGGTCCGGGAAGCGGTCAGCAGCCGCAGGAGGCCGACCGGTTGCGTGACATCCTGCGCACGCCCCGCTACCTGAAGGTGCTCGCCTTCGCCGCCTTCACCGGCGTTCCGGTCTCCCTGATGGCGTTCTGGTTCCTCGTGGGACTGCACGAGCTGGAGCGCGTTCTCTGGGCGGACCTTCCGCACGGCCTGGGCTGGGAAGACCCGCCGTGGTGGTGGCCCTTCCCCCTGCTCCTGCTCGCCGGGACCGTCGTCGGGCTGGTCGCCGCCCATCTGCCCGGCGCCGGCGGACACGTCCCCGCGGCCGGCCTCCATACCGGCGGGACCTCGCCGGTCACCCTGCCGGGCGTCCTGCTCGCCGCGGCCGCGAGCCTGCCCTTCGGCGCCGTCCTGGGACCGGAGGCACCGCTGATCGCCCTGGGCGGCGGCCTGGCGCTGCTCTTCCACGACCTCACCCGCGCTCCGGCGACCCCGCAGAGCAATGCGCTGCTGGGCGCCGCGGGCGCGGCCGCCGCCATCGCGGCGATCTTCGGCAACCCGCTGGTCGCCGCGGTGCTCCTGATCGAAGTGGCCGGGGTCGGCGGGCCCCAGCTGTTCGCGGTCATGCTGCCGGCCCTGCTCTCCAGCGGCGTCGGGGCCCTGGTCTTCACCGGTTTCGGACGGTGGACCGGGCTTCAAACGGGCAGCCTCGGCCTCGAGCTGCCCACGCCCCTCCCGCGCCTGGACGCAGCGGACGTGCTGTGGACGCTCCCCATCGCCCTCGTCCTCGCCCTCCTCCTGCACCCGGTACTGACGGCGGCCCGACGCGTCGCCGCGTACGTCGCGGGCGGCGTGCTCCGGCGCACCGTGCTGTGCGCCGTGGCGGCCGCATCCTGCGCCGCCCTCTACGCCCTGATCACCGGGCGGACCCCCGCGGACGTCGCCCTGTCGGGGCAGACCGCCCTCGGCCGACTGGCCGCCGACCCGCACGCCTGGGGCGTGGGCGCGCTGGTCGCCGTCCTGCTGCTCAAAGGGACCGCCTACGCCCTCTGCCTCGGCAGCCTGCGCGGCGGCCCCGTGTTCCCGGCCCTCTTCCTCGGAACGGCCGCCGGAGTGCTGCTGGCCCCGCTGCCCGGCCTGGGCCTCGTACCGGCCATGACGGCGGGCATGGCAGCGGCCACGGCCGCCACCCTGCGGCTACCGGTCAGCAGCGTGGTCCTCGTCGTGCTGCTGCTCGGCGGCTCCGCCATGATGCCCCTCGCCATCCTCGCGGCGGTGATCGCCTTCATCACCACCGAACTGCTGCCCACCGGCACCGCCCCGCCCCCCGCTCCGCGCGCCGAACACGCCCAGGCGGACGCGGACCGCCCCGAGCCCGTCTGAGCTCGGGTCAGGAGCCCCTCACCGGCCGTGGCCCCCGGCCGTCATGAGGTCCTTTCAGGGGATGTGCACGCACACCCCCGTGGAGCGGGTGAGGTGTACCGGACGGCCGCCGTCCGTCCGTGTGCGGGCCGTCGGACCGCCTGGTAGCGTCGATTACGTGCGTTCCACCCACACCGCGGCGGCGTTGCCCTGCGGGGCAGCCGTTGACCGGCAGAGGAACGGGATCACATGGCACGGCACAGCTTTCGTACGGGGGCAGCGGCGGCCGGGCTCGCCCTGGGCCTCCTGACGGCACCGGCCCCCAGTGCGGGGGGCGCCACACCACCCCACACCGGCACCACCCACAGCGCCGGCCACACCGGCACCAATCACAGCGCCGGCCGCGGCCCGGCTCCCGCGTCGCGCTTCGTGCCGGGGCCCTGCCCCACGACGCCGGAGCCGATCGAAGCGCTGGCCACCGCCCGGTGCGGATTCCTGGAAGTCCCGGAGAACCGTTCCCGTCCCGGCGGACGGACCATCCGGCTGGCCGTGGCGGTCGTCCCGGCCACCTCGGCGAAACCCGCCCCGGACCCGGTGGTGTTCATGTCCGGCGGCCCCGGGGGCGAGACGTTCGACGACATCCCGTTCCTGGTCTCCTCCGGCCTCAACCGGGACCGCGAACTGATCATCATGGCCCAGCGCGGCAATCTCTACGACAAGCCCAACCTCGCCTGCCCGGAGCTGGACCGCTTCTACGCCACGTCCGTGGGGCTCCCCTCCTACGCACCGCAGACGGAGCGGCTCATGCTCGACGCGGCGAAGCAGTGCCGTGACCGCCTGACGGCCGACGGGACCGACCTGAGCGCCTACAACAGCACCGAGAACGCCGCCGACTTCGCCGACCTGCGCACGGCGCTGGGCATCAAGCAGTGGAACGTCTACGGCCATTCCTACGGCAGCAACCTGGCCATGACCTACCTGCGCCTGCACCCCCAGGGGATCCGCGCGGTGGCGCTCGACTCCATCGCCCCTTCGCAGTCCGTCTCCCTGCCCTTCGCCTGGGCCGGCGCCCGGGAGGGTCTCGACCACCTCTACAAGGCCTGCGCGGCGGAGCCCCGCTGCAAGAGCCGCTACCCCGACCTCGAACGGACCCTGAACGAGCAGGTGCGCAAGCTGGAAGCCCGGCCCCTGACGCTCAACGTCCGGCCGCCGCAGGGCGGTGACCCCGTGAAGGTGGTCCTCGACGGAGGCGCGCTGGTGAACCTGCTGGTCGCCAAGGCCATTCCGTTCGCCGAGGTCCCGGCGGCGATCGACGAACTCGGTCGCGGACGTCCGGAGCGCTTCGCCCGGGCCCGCGCCGCCGGCTCGGTCCAGGTCGACGGCCAGACCGCCCACGGTCTGACGCATTCGGTGGTGTGCAGCGAGTGGGTGCCGGACCACTCGGCGTCCGACGTGCTGGACGCCGGCCGCCGGGCCTTCCCGGACTGGCCGGACCCGGTCCTGGCCCAGGCGCCCCAGCTGGCGTTCCAGGAACAGGTGTGCCGTGTCTGGAACGTCCCGGACCGCACCGCCACGATGCGGGTGGCCCCCGTCAGCTCGGTGCCGACGCTCTTCCTCAACGGGACGTTCGACATGAAGACCGGGGCGAGCTGGGCGCAGAAGACGGCCCGTGCGCTGCCCGACTCGACGACCGTGCAGATCCCCGGCATCGGGCACTGGGTGGTCCCGCAGTCGCCCTGTGCCCAGAAGGTGCTGGCCTCCTTCCTCGCCCGTCCGACCGCGCCCGACACCGGCTGCGTGGCGGGCCTCAGGTGGGAACCGTTCACGATCACCCCGAAGTGACCGGCAGGGCAGAGGGCAGCTTCGGGACGTTGGAGAGCAGGTGGTGTCCGTGAAACGGTTGGTGTCGTTGTGCACCGTCGGCGGCGCGGTGGTCGCCGTTGCCCTGACGGGTGTCGCCCACCCGCAGGCATACGCGACCGGCGACGACCGCGGGCAACGCAGCGCGGAGGTCCTCCAGGAGCTGGTTCCGTCTCCCGACGGCCCTGGCTGTGCGGCCGCCGTCGGCAGCAAGGGGCGCGTGGTCTGGGAGGCGGGGAGAGGCAAGGCCGATCTGGCGACCGGGCGCGCCATCACCTCGAAGACGGTCTTCGACATGGCGTCCAACTCCAAGCAGTTCACCGCGGACGCCGTCCTGTTGCTGGCGGGGCGCAACCAACTCGCCCTGACGGACCCCCTGTCCGACTTCCTCGACGACCCGCCCGCCTGGACGCGGGGCGTCACGCTGGGCGACCTGATGCGTCACACCAGCGGCATCCCCGACTACCAGGACCTGCTGGAGGCCAAGGGCATCGAGCTGACGGATCCGGCCGGCCAGAAGGAAGCGATCGCGGCCATCCTCGCCTCACGGCCGGAGGATCCGCCGGGCAAGCGCTTCTCCTACTCCAACTCCAACTACCTCCTCCTGGCACATGTCGTCGAGAGGGTCACCGGCAGGCCGTTCCCGACGTTCCTCCAACAGGAATTCTTCACCCCCCTGGGCCTGCGCATGACGCTGTCCCCCGCGGTGGACGTTCCCGGCAAGGCCACGTCGTACGACGAGAAGGACGGCTCCTTCCTTCCCAACTCCTCCCCCTGGAAGCAGTACGGAGACGGGTCCGTCCACACCACCCCCGGGGAATTCGTCCGCTGGGCCGACAATTACCGCACGGGCCGGATCGGTGGAAAGCAACTGCTCGCCGGCGTCACGCAGGGAGCGGTGAGCGTGGGCGACGTCCTGCGCCAGCGCGGCATCGAGGAGGGGCGGTACGGTGCCGGAATCCTCGTCCTGCCCGACCAGAGCCTGGTGCACCGCGGAGACTGGGAGGGATTCCACAGCAGCTTCAAGGTGAGCCCGGACCGCAACACGGCCGTCACCGTCGTGTGCAATGTGGATACGCCCGACAACTTCCGTGCGGCCAACCAGCTGATGGACATCTGGGCCAAGTGAGGGGTGATCGGTGCGGCGCAGTACGCGCACGGGACCCCGGCCCGGGCGCGGAACGCAGACCCCGCTCGGTCAGGGGAGTCAGAGGCCTCCCGCCGCCTTCTCCCGCTGGCGGGCCCACGCCCGGGCGGTGAGTCCGGCGTCGGTGAGGACATCGGCCGCCGTGCAGGCCAGGGCTTCGGCGGCCGCCAGCATCACGTCGCGGCCCCGTTCCGAGGCGGCGGCCCGGGCGAAGGCGGGGGTGTGGTCCGAGGCCCCGTCGCCCAGGATCGCGAGGAACGGATGGATGGTGGGCACCCGGCTGCTGACGTCCCCGATGTCGGACGACCCCAGGAACACCCCCGCGACGGGCTGGGTGAGTCGGATGCCCGAGCGCGCGAGGTGGAGGCCGAACCGGTCCGAGAGGACGTCGTTGTTCCGGAAATGGGCGTAACCCCTGCCCGTCCGGGTCGCCTCCACCGTGGTGCCGGTCGCGGCAGCCACGCCTTCGGCCCAGCCGCGGAGGTCGGCGACCAGCGCGTCGAGCGCGGTGCTCGTGGCCGCACGCAGGCCGAAGAGGCCTTCGGCGAAGGCGGGCACGATGTTGGTCGCGCTGCCACCGTCGGTCACGATCCCCTGGACGTGTGAGCCGGACGGCAACCGCCTGCTCATCACGGCCGCCGTGTTGAACAGCTGGATCAGGGCGGCCAGGGCGTCGATCCCGCGCGTGGGGTCGCCCGTCGGATGCGCCGCCCGGCCGTGAAAGCCCACGCGGACCTGGGTCTGCGCGGTCAGCGGCGCCCATGACCAGTCGTGCACGCCGGGGTGGAACATCAACGCGGCGTCCACCTGGTCGAACACGCCGGCTTCCGCCAGGGCGACCTTGCCCCCGCCCCGCTCCTCCGCGGGTGTCCCCACGGCGAGCACCGTGCCGTCGAACTCCTCCTCCACCACGCTGCGCAGGGCCAGGGCGGCCCCCAGCCCGGCCGCGGCGATCAGGTTGTGTCCGCACGCGTGTCCCAGGTCCGGCAGCGCGTCGTACTCCATCAGCAGCGCCACGCACCGCCCCCGACCCCTGCCCGCCCGGGCCACGAATGCCGTGTCGAGCCCCGCGGTCCCCGGCTCGAGGGCGAACCCCGCCCGCCGGAGTTCGTCGGTGAGCAGCCGGGCCGCACGGTGCTCCTCGTAGGCGAGCTCGGGATCCGCGTGCAGGGCGCGGCTGACCGCCCACAGATCGTCCGCCCTGCGGCTGCATTCCCGCCGCAGTCGCGCGTACAGGTCATCGGATGGATCGACCGTGTCGCCCATGTCGCCGCCCACACCGCCCACGTCTCCCACGTCGCCTCCTCGCAGCCTCGTGCCCGCTTCTGTCCAGGGGGCGGCCGCTTACGCGCGTTCGCGCCCGGTGAGTGCGGACGAAACCGGCGGGTAGATGCGCAGCATGTTCCTCTTGCAACCATCCGGACCTGCCGGTGTGCGGGGCCGGCCGTGAGGTCCGTGAGGCTCCGCACGAGCCGTCCCGATCGCCCGGGATGGACCCGCCGTCGCACCGGAAGAGGATTCCGCTTCCTCGACTCCGCGGGCCACCGGGTGACCGACGAGCCGGAGCGTGCCCGGCTGCGCTCCCTGGCCATCCCTCCGGCCTGGGAGGACGTCTGGATCTGCCCCTGGAGCAACGGGCATATCCAGGCCATCGGGACGGACGCGGCAGGCCGGCGCCAGTACCTGTACCACGAACGGTTCCGCGAGCTGCGCGAGGCGTCCAAGCACGAGCACGTCCTGGAGGTCTCGGCGCGTCTGCCGGATCTGCGGGCGGCCGTGGAGGAAGACCTGAAGGAGCGCGGGCTGGTGCGCGATCGCGTGCTCGCCTGCCTGGCTCGGCTCCTGGACCTCGGCTTCTTCCGGATCGGCGGCACGGCCTACCGCCGCGACCACGAGGCGTACGGCCTGACCACCCTGTTGCGCGAACACGCGCGGTGCGCCCGGGGCCGCGTCCGCTTCGACTTTCCGGGGAAGGCGGCGCAGCAGCAGACCCGGTCGCTCGAAGACCCGGCTTCCTCCGCCGTGATCCGGGCGCTCCTGCGCCGGGACGAGGGGCCCCAGCTCTTCGCCTACCGGGAGGCGGGCGCCTGGCACGACGTTCGCGCAGAAGACGTGAACGGCTATCTGCGGGACAGGGCCGGCACCGATCTCACCGCGAAGGACTTCCGCACGTGGCACGCGACGGTCCTCGCCGCCGTCGCGCTGGCCGTGTCCGAGACCATGGCCGATGCCTCACCCACCCGCCGCCGGAGCGCTGAGGCGCGCGCGGTCCGCGAGGTGAGCCGGTACCTGGGCAATACGCCGGCCGTGTGCCGTGCGTCCTACATCAACCCCCGTGTGATCGAACTCTTCGAGAACGGCGTCACGATCCGGCCCGCGCTCGACGCGCTCGGCGCGAGCGCCGCGGACGGGGATCCCGCGACCCACGGCGCCGTGGAAGACGCCGTACGCCGCCTCCTCAGCCGGGGCCGCCCCTGAGCGGAACGGCTGTGGGAGCCGCCCCACCGGCCACTCGGCCCCGGATGATGGAGACTGGAACCAGCAGAAGGATCACGGAACGAGACGAGAGGCGGCCGCTCCCATGCCTCGTACAGCGCTCATCGTGATCGACATGCTCAACACGTACGCACACGAGGACGCCGAAGCCCTGGTCCCGTCCGTCCGCGATGCGCTCCACGGGGTGACGGCGCTGCTGAAGCGCGCCCGGGCCAGCGATTCGCCCGTCATCTACGTGAACGACAACTTCGGGGAGTGGCGCTCGCACCACGGGGAGATCCTGCGGGCCGCCCTGGCCGGACGCCACAGCGATCTGGTGGAGCCGGTCGCGCCGGACGAGAACTCGCTCTTCGTCGTCAAGGCGCGGCACTCGATCTTCTTCGAAACCCCTCTGGCCTACCTGCTGGGTCAACTCGGGATCGAGCGCCTCGTCCTGTGCGGGCAGGTGACCGAACAGTGCGTGATGTACTCGGCCTTGGATGCCCATATCCGGCACTTCGATGTCGTCGTACCGGCCGAAGCGGTCGCCCACATCGATGCCGACTTCGCCGAAGCGGCCTTGCGGATGATGCGTTGCAACATGTCCGCGGACATCTGCGCGGTCGATGACGTCGTCTTCGACGCCCCGCGTGCGCGTGCGGAGCGACCTGAGCGGTGACTGCGCGACGGCGCGGTCGATGACGGCCCGCGGTCCGGCGGCCGCCGGGCGAAGACCTGACCGTGGCCCGGGTGCGGGGGAGCGGTACCCGTGCCAGGCGTTTGCCGGGTTGTTCCCTCCCGGACCGGGCAGGTGCTCCATGAGCCCCTGGCGGAAGGAGGACGCATGGATGTACCCGTCCTTGACCGCTCCCTGCCCCGCGACGGGCAGCCCACGGTGTCGGCACGCGACGCCACCCGTGCCTTTCTCCACCGCGCCGCCCGCGTACGGCCGCCCTCCGGGCCCGGGAACGGCGACGCCGTTCTCCTGATCGTCGGCGAGCTGGTCGCCAACGCCATTCGCCACACCCGGGGGCCCGCATCGCTCCACCTCGAACTGAACGGTGATCACATCGAGATCCGCGTCACCGACACCAGCCCCGACCTGCCCAAGCCGCACCCGCCCCACACCGACGGCACCGGCGGCTGGGGATGGCAACTGATCAACCGCCTCACCACCGAGGTGCGCATCGAACGCACCCCCGACGGCGGCAAGACCATCCGCGCCCGTGCCCCGTGGTAGAGCGGGTGGCCGAAGTTCGGAGGTGCAGGCGGCCGTTGAGGCCATCGCGTCCGTGTCGCCCGACACGCACCGCCGGGATGACGTACGGCGGTCCGCCGTCAGAAGGCGTAGCGGATCCGCAACCAGGGAGCGTACGTGGTCACCAGGCGGCGGACGGCTGCGACGGCTTCGGCTTTGGCGTGGTTGCGGTAGCGGACGTTCCGGCTGCCGTTCTCGGAGACCTTGGCCTGCTGGAGGCCGGGACGCCACAGCATGTCCTCTGCCCGCGGGTGCCACGTGAGGTTCAGGTCGTGCAGGGCCCTGTTGTGCGTGAGCATGATGACCTCCGCCGCTGCCTGATCCTTCACGGCGCGGGGCAGCACGTCGTCCATCAGCTGCAGCAGCTGGGCCCAGTCCTCTTGCCAGCCGGGACGGATGACCACCGGTGAGAGGTTGAAGTGCACCTCGTACCCCGCCTCCAGGAAGTCCGCGGCCGCCGCGATGCGCTGCTCCACCGGACTGGTCCGGATGTCCAGCAACCGGGAGTCGTCGGGCGGCATCACCGAGAAGCGCACCCGGGTGCGGCCGCGCGGGTCGAGCAGCAGCAGGTCGGGGTTGACGAACTTCGTGGCGAAGGAGGCCTTGGCCGTGGGCCAGCGCGCGAACGCCCGCACCAGGTCCGCCGTGTTCTCGCTGATGAGGGCGTCCACCGAGCAGTCGTTGTTCTCCCCGATGTCATAGACCCAGGCGCCCGGATCGCACTGGTTCGGCTCCCGCTTGGGTCCCTGCCGCGCGACGTGCCGGCCGAGGTGGGCGATGATCTGCTCGATGTTGGTGAAGACGGTGATCGGATTGGCGTAACCCTTGCGGCGCGGAACGTAGCAGTAGGCGCACGCCATCGCACAGCCGTTCGCCGGTCCGGGGGCGATCCAGTCGGCCGACCTTCCGTTGGGTCGTGTGGCGAGCGTCTTCTTCTCGCCCAGGACGAGGACCTCGCTCTTGATGCGGACCCAGCGTTCGGCGTTGCCCTCGTTGCCGTGGAGTGCCGGGATGCGCCAGTGCGAGTCCACCTCGATGATCCGGGCGGCGGGGAAGCGCGCCAGGATCTGCCGTCCTCGGGGCGAGGCTGCGGCCGCGGGCTCGGCGTGGATCTCCCGTACGGAGAGCAGCCGGCGAGCTGTGGGGGAGTCGCGGAACGAGGGCCCGATGGGCGGCCCCGGCCGCGCCGTGCCCGCGGGGGCGGGCCCCGTGCGCAGGTCCTCCAGCCCGAACAGCGCACCGGCGTCGTCAGCGGAGGGCTCCGGGTGGGACCGGCGGGCCCCGCCGGACGGGGACTGGCCCATGAGTGCACTTCCAGATCTCGGGCGGCGGCCGCGGCCGCGCTCGGGCCGGCGGCTGTCGGACTCTCTCCACCTTAGGCTCCGCCCTGCGGAAGCGGCGGGGGGCCGGTCGAGTGGTCTGCGGCTGAACGGGACCGGTGCACGGCACGCGCGGGCATACGTAGGGAGCCGTGGTGGGGAGAGCCGCCCACCCCTCGACCGGCGTCGAGGGCTGATGCGTCCGGCCCCGGGCCGCAGGAGGAGCGGCCGCTTAAGGGGCGATCGGCCGGGCAGGCGCGTCATATGTCAATCGCCGGTTCGGGCCGTCCGCCCATCGTCGGCCGAAACGCGCACAGGAGTGTAGTGATGTCGTACGTGACCAGGTGCTCCACGAAGGGTGAGGTGCCGAGGGGGTGGCGCCCCCCGGGTGCCGTGCACGCAGTGGGTGCCCCGTGTGCGGGCTGAGCGGGGAGGTGCGCTTCGACGGCGGGCGACCGGACCTCGCCGCAGTCGAACGCATGACCGACATGGTGGAGTCGCGGGGACCGGACGGCCGGGGAGCCTGGTCGCAGGGCGCGGTGGCGCTGGGGCACCGGCGCCTGAAGATCATCGACCTTTCCGAATGCGGCGCCCAGCCCATGTCCGACCCGGAGCTGGGTCTCACCGTGGTCTTCAACGGGTGCATCTACAACTACCGCGAGCTGCGTGACCGCCTGGAGGCGCTCGGACACCGCTTCTTCTCCCGCTCCGACACCGAGGTGGTCGTCAAGGCGTACGCCGAGTGGGGCCGCGAGTGCGTCGAGTCCCTCATCGGCATGTTCGCCTTCGCGGTGGTCGAGCAGGACACCGGCCGTGTCGTACTCGCCCGTGACCGGTTGGGCATCAAGCCCCTGTACATCACCCAGGACGCCACCCGGCTCCGCTTCGCTTCCTCCCTGCCCGCCCTCCTCGCGGGCGGGGGCGTCGACACGTCCCTCGACCCGGTGGCGCTGCACCACTACCTGAGCTGGCACGGCACGGTCCCGGCGCCCCGCACCGTACTGGCCGGCGTGCGCAAGCTCCCGCCGGCCACCGTCCGCGTCGTGGAGCCGGACGGTACGCAGCGGGACCGCTGCTACTGGCAGCCGTCCTACACCCGGCACTCCGCACTCGGCGAGGACCCGGCCCTGTGGCGGGAGGCGGTGCACGAGGCGCTGCGCACCGCGGTGCGGCGGCGCACCGTCGCGGACGTCCCCGTGGGCGTGCTGCTGTCGGGCGGGCTGGACTCCAGCCTGATCGTGGCGCTGCTCGCCGAGGCGGGGCAGGAGGACCTCACGACCTTCGCGATGGGGTTCGAGGCAGAGAACGGGGAGGACGGGGACGAGTTCCGGTATTCGGACCTGATCGCACGCCGTTTCTCGACCGACCACCGTCAGTTCATGATCCCGTCCGACCGGCTCCCGTCCGCGCTGGAAGCCGCGATCCGCGCCATGAGCGAGCCGATGGTCAGCCACGACGCCGTGGCGTTCCACCTGCTGTCGGAGCAGGTGTCCAAGGAGGTCAAGGTCGTGCTGTGCGGCCAGGGCGCGGACGAGGTGTTCGCCGGCTACCACTGGTACCCGCGGATCGCCTCGGCCGCCCGGTCCGATGCCGACGCGGCGTACGCGCAGGCGTACGCGGACCGGACGCACGCCGACCTCACCGCCATGCTGCACCCCGGGTTCACCGCCGGCCACGACGCCTCGATGGAGTACGTCCGCGCGCACATGGCGGCGCCGGGGGCCGCGACCGCTCTCGACGCGGCCCTGCGCATGGACGTCCACGCACTCATGCCCGACGACCCGGTCAAGCGGGTCGACAACATGACGATGGCCTGGGGCCTGGAGGCGAGGGTGCCCTTCCTGGACCACGAGCTCGTCGAACTGGCCGCTGCGTGCCCTCCGCAGCTCAAGCTCGCGCAGGGCGGCAAGGCCGTGCTCAAGGACATCGGACGCAAGATCCTGCCACCGGAGGTCGTGGACCGGCCGAAGGGCTACTTCCCGGTTCCTGCGGTCCGGCACATGGCCGAGCCGGTGCTCGCGCGCGTGCGCGACGCCCTCACGGCCCCCGAAGCGCGCCGGCGCGGCATCTTCGACGAGCGCGTGGTCCACGAGCTGCTCGAGGCGCCCAACCGCCACCGCACCAGACGCGGGGCCAACACCCTCTGGCAGGTCGCGACGTTGGAAATCTGGCTCCAAACGCACGGCATCAAGTGAGCGTTCGACACCCGAAGCGCAAGCCTGGGAGAGGCGGCCCATGCCCCTGGAGCACGCGGAACCGCTGATGGACGCGCACGAAAAGCCCGACGGGACGGCCGGTCCCCCGGGGGCCGGAGCGTCCCGGCCGGGCCCCGCGCCGCCCCCGGCGCCGGCCCCCGCGCCGGCTCCGATGCCCGGCCACCCGGGCGTCGACCCGCCGACCCTCCTGGTCGCCCACGGATGCTGGTACCCGTCCGCCGACCCGACCGGGGAGCACGTGGCGTTCATCTGCGACCGCGCCGGGGTCCCCCAGCTGTGGAGCGGGCCCGCCCGGGGGTCGGAGGTGCACGTACTGGACGGCGACCCCGACCCGGTGACGGAGGTCTCCTGGTCGCCGGACGGGCGCTGGATCGCCTACACGTCGGCGCCGGGGGGCGGCGAGCACACCCGGGTCCTGGTGGTGCGCCCGGACGGAACCGGCCGCCGGGTCCTTGCGGGCGCGGAGCCGGGCAGCTCGGCCCACCTCGGGTGCTGGACGCGTGACGGCAGCGCCCTGGCCGTCACGGTCGCCCAGCCTTCCCCGACGGGCTCGGAGCACGCCGGACCGGGACACCTGCCGCCGGAAGCGGAAGGGGCGTCGGCGACCGGCGGAAGGACACCGGGCTCGGCGTGGTCCGAACGCGGCGGCCCGGCCGTCCTCCTCGAAGGCGGGGGCGCCCGACCGGCGGTCCGGCGGCGCCCCGCGCCGATCGCGCACGGAGCGGAGGGGCCCGCGGCGGGAGGTGCGCCGGTCGCGGACCTCGGCCCGGCCCGGAGCGGCGGGCTGGCCGCTTACCTGGTCGACCCCGACGGAGCCACCGCACCGGTCCTGCTGTTCAGCGAGGAGGGAGCCGCCTCGTTGCGCGTGTGCGACACGACCGCGGACGGCCGCCTCGCGCTGGTCCGGCGCGGCCCGCGCGGCCGACGGGAAGCCCTCGTACTCGACACCGCCACCGGCCGCACCACCTTCGCGCTGCACGTCGCCGACGGGGACCCGTGGATCGGCCGCTTCTCCGCCGACGCGCGCACGCTCTGGCTGCGCAGCGACGCGGAGCGGGAGTTCGCGGCCCTCCTGCGGGTGCGGCTGGACGAGGGGGGGAGGTCCCGGGGCCTGTCCGTCGCCGCCGAACGGGAGGAGTCCGCCCTCGACCTGCTGAGCGTGCCCGACCACGGCCGGTGGGCCGTCCTCGCCTGGAACGCGCACGGCGCGACCGAGCTGGAAAGCGTGGGGCTCGCCCTCGACCGTACGGACGGCGGCATCGGACCGCGCCACCGACCCGTCCTGCCCCACGAGGTGGTGACCCGCATCGCGCCGGTGGAGCGCGGCGGACTGTTCGCCGCCCTGTCGGGATCCCGGCGCAGGCCGGGCATCTGGGAACTGGACACGGCACTCGTCCCCGCGCGCACTGGATGGTCGGCGCGGGACGAGGACGCGGTCCCGCCGGGGCGGCCTCCCGTACGCCCGGTACCCCTGCGCTGCGAGGCGCGGGACGGGCTCGTACTCGGCGGCTGGTACTACCGTGCGCCGAAGCAGGACCCGGGCCGGCCGGCCCCGTGCGTGATCCACCTGCACGGCGGACCGGAGGAACAGGAACGGCCCGTGTTCAGCCCGCTCTACCACGAGCTCCTCGGGCGGGGCCTGGACGTGTTCGCCCCCGACGTGCGCGGCTCGTCCGGCTGGGGCCGGTCCTTCGTGGACGCCGACCTCGGCGCCGGCCGGTTCGCGGCGATCGACGACGTCGCCGACTGCGCCGCACACGTGGTTTCGCTCGGGTACGCCGACCCCTTGAGGCTGGGGGTGATGGGCCGCTCGTACGGCGGCTACCTCACCATGGCCTCCCTCGTGTGGCATCCGGACCTCTTCCGGGCCGGGGTCGCGGTCTGCGGGATGTCGGACTTCGCCACCTTCTTCGCCGGCACGGAGCCGTGGATCGCACAGTCCGCAGCCGCCAAGTACGGGCACCCCGAAGACGACCGGGAACTGCTGCGGGCCCTGTCCCCGATGAGCCGCATCGACCAGCTGCGCGCCCCGGTGCTGACCGTCCACGGCGAACACGATACGAACGTGCCGCCGACGGAGTCGGAGCAGTTCATCCGCGCGGCACGCGAACGCGGCGTGCCGGCGCGGCACCTGACGTTGCGCAACGAGGGCCACGAGTTCCTGCGGGCGGACAACCGGCGGCTCTACCGGCGCGCTGCCGCGGACTGGCTGGAGCAGCATCTCAGCCCGGCGCCGTGACCCAGGACCGCCGGGGCCGGAGCGCCACGTGCTGCGGCGCGCTTTCGGCGCACGTCCGTTTTCGTCGGCGGTCACGGGGCAGGCGGGCGGCATGGACCAGTCGAAAGCGCCGGTACTCGATGCGTTGGCCGCCTACCACGAAAGCGGCCAGACCCCGTTCACGCCCCCGGGGCACAAACAGGGGCGGGGCGCCGACCCCAGGGTGCGGGCCGTGCTCGGGGAAGCGGTGTTCCGGTCCGACGTGCTCGCCACCAGCGGCCTGGACGACCGTACGTCCTCCCGGGGAGTCCTGGAGGAAGCTCAAGCGCTGATGGCCGACGCCGTCGGGGCCGACCACGCGTTCTTCTCCACCTGCGGCAGCTCCCTGTCGGTGAAGGCGGCCATGCTGTCCGTCGCCGGACCGCACGAGAAGCTGCTCGTCGGCCGGGACGCGCACAAATCCGTCGTCTCGGGCCTGATCCTCTCGGGCATCAAGCCCGTCTGGGTGGAGCCGCAGTGGGACGCCGAGCGCCACATCGCCCACCCGCCGTCCGCCGAGGCCTTCGAGGAGGCGTTCGCCGAGCACCCCGACGCCCGCGGGGCGCTGGTGACCACGCCCACTCCCTACGGGACCTGCTCGGACCTGGCCGCCATCGCGGAGGTCTGCCACCGCCGGGACCGGCCCCTGATCGTCGACGAGGCATGGGGCGCCCACCTGCCGTTCCACCCCGACCTGCCCACCTGGGCCATGGACGCCGGGGCCGACGTGTGCGTCACCTCCGTCCACAAGATGGGCTCCGGCCTGGAGCAGAGCTCCGTCTTCCACCTCCAGGGCGACCTGGTCGCACCCGAGGTGCTCAAGGGCCGTGAGGACCTGCTGGGCACCACCAGCCCCTCGTCGCTCGTCTATGCCGCACTGGACGGCTGGCGCCGGCAGATGGTCGAGCACGGCGAGGTCCTCTACGACCAGGCGCTCGCCCTCGCGCAGAAGACCCGCGACCGCATGTCCCGTATCGACGGCATGCACGTCCACGGCCGCGAGGACTTCTGCGGGCCGGGGCGGGCGGCGGACATGGACCCCCTCCAGATCATCATCGACATCAGCGCCTGGGAGGTCACCGGCTACCGCGCCGCCGACTGGCTGAGGGAGAAGCACCGCATCAACCTCCACGTCGCCGACCACCGCCGCATCAGCGCGCAGTTCACCCACGCGGACGACGGCGACACGGCCGAGGGGCTCCTGACGGCCCTGACCGACCTGGCCGCGCATGCGGCGGAGCTCCGGACGGGACAGCCCGTGACGGTCCCGCCGCCGTCGAGGCTGAGGTTGGAGCAGGCGGCGCTGCCCCGCGACGCCTTCTTCGGTCGGACGGAGCAGGTGCCCTGGCAGGAGGCCGACGGCCGGATCGCGGCCGAGATGCTGACCCCGTACCCCCCGGGCATTCCGGCCGTCCTGCCCGGCGAGCGCCTCACCGGTGAGGTCCTGCGCTACCTGCGGACCGGTGTGGAGGCGGGCATGGTCGTGCCGGACGCGGTCGACACGGAGGTCACGAGCGTCCGGGTGCTCCGCGAGGAGTGAGCGTTCTCGTCGGAACCGGCCGGGATCAGCAGCCGGACGCGGTTCCCCTGCGGGCCCGGCTCGGCCCGGGCCGCCCGGCATCCGAAAGGCGCGTGCACGCCGCCTGGTGGCCTAACCCCGGGTGCCGGGCGCCCGGTGCCTGCCCAGAGTGGGACCCACGAGACGCGCCGGCGCCGGGCCCCCCACCTCCGGGGGCCGGTGGCGCCGGCCCGCCGGAACCGAGGGAAGGCAAGGCACAGCATGAACAGCGCGGCACAGGTCGACCTGACGGGCAAGCAGGCATTGGTCACCGGCGGGGCCCGGGGCCTGGGCGCCGCCATCGCGCGGCGGCTCGCCGCGGCCGGCGCCTCCGTGCTGGTCGCCGACGTACGCAAGGACCTGGCTCAGGAGCTCTGCGCGGACCTCGTGGTGACGGGCGGCCGTGCCCGCTTCGTCGAGATGGACGTGTGTGACCCCGACGCGGTCGCGGCCGTCCTCGGGGACGTCGAGGCGGACGGCGGCCGGGTGGACGTCCTCGTCAACAACGCCGCCGTCGACGTGTCCAAGTCCGTGGAGCACCTGACGGCGGAGGAGGTCAGGCACGTGGTGACCACCAATCTGCTCGGGCCGATGTACCTGTGCCTGCAGACCTACCGGCGCATGGTCGCCGCGGGCGGGGGTCACATCGTCAACATCCTCTCCACCGCCGCGAACCGGACCTGGACGGAGGCGGGCCCCTACGCGGCGAGCAAGTCCGGACTCCGGGCGTTCACCCACACCCTGTTCAAGGAGGCGCAGCGGGACTGCACCGGGATCGGTGTCACCGGGATCATCGCCGGCGGAATGGAGACCGCCTTCATCACGGACCGGTTCCCCGACGCCGACACCGCTCTGCTCCAGAGCCCGGAGATCGTGGCCGACACGGTCATGTACGCGTTGTCCGTGCCCGCCGGGAGCGTGGTCGGCGAACTGGTGGTGGTGCCCCGCCGGGAACCCTCCTGGCCCTGACGGAAGGCTCGACCATGATCAGTCCTCTGGACTTTTCCCCCACCGCGGCCGTGGTCACCGGTTCCGACTCGGGAATCGGCCGCGCCGTCGCCGTGCGCCTGGCCGCGGCCGGACTGGACGTCGGCATCACCTGGCACGAGGACGAGGACGGAGCCGAGCGCACGGCAGAGGAGGTCCGGGCCCGCGGCCGGCGCGCCCTGCTCGCCCGGCTCGACCTCACCGACCTTCCCGCCGCCGCCGACGTCATCGACCGGCTCGCCGACGGACTCGGGCGCATCGACGTGCTCGTGAACAACGCGGGCACCGGAACCGCCACGCCTTTCCTGGACCTGGACCTGACCACCGTGCGCCAGGTCCTCGACGTCGACCTCGTGGGTCCGCTGCTGTGCGGTCAACGGGCGGCCCGGCACATGATCCGACAGGGCACCGGCGGCCGGATCGTCAACGTCACCTCGGTCCACGAACACCAGCCCCGCGTCGGCTCGGGCCCGTACTGCGCCGCCAAGGGCGGACTGGGCCTGCTGACGCAGGTCATGGCACTCGAACTCGCCGAACACGGCATCACCGTGAACGCGGTGGCTCCGGGGGAGATCGCCACCCCCATGACCGGCCAGGAGGACGAGGACGTGCGTACGGAACCCCGGCCGGGCATTCCCGCCGGACGGCCGGGCGACGCCCGCGAGGTCGCCGCCGTCATCGAATTCCTGGCGGGACCCTCGGCTTCCTACGTCACCGGCGCCTCCTGGGCGGTGGACGGCGGCATGCTGCGGATGGGACCCATGGCCGGGTCGCACATGGACCATGACCGGTGGCGCCGGCCCTGAGCACGGACCCCGCCCGCAGCCGCCCCCGGCCAGGTGACCGGAAGGAGTGCACGCTCCTGCCGGACAGGACGCACGCGCCCTCGGTGCGGTCGTCGAGCGGCTTGCGCCGTCCCCCGTGCGGCGGAACCTGCGGTCCCCCAACGGCCGGTCGCGGCGGCTGCGTGGCGGCCGGCTGTTAGTTTCGCCCGCAGCAGCGGACCGACGGCGGAAGGACCACCCGGTGGGCGGCGCGGGAAGCACGTACCAGGGCGCCGGACGGCGTGCCTACATCGGTTCGTTCGCCTCCGGCGGAGGCCGCGGGATCACCACGGCGGCCGTGGACCCGGTGACGGGGGCGCTCACCGCACTGAGCGCCGTCGACGGCCCGGGGGACGCCTCGTGCCTGGCCCTGTCCGTCGACCGGCAGGTGCTCTACGCCGCCGGGGGGACCGAGCAGGGGTGGGCGGCCGCATACCGGATCACCGCGGACGGTCTCGCTCCGCTCGGACGGCCCGTTCCTGTCGACGGCCTCGGTCCCGCCCACCTGAGCGTCGCCGGGGACCGGCTGCTGATCGCCAATTACACGTCCGGCAGCGTCAGCGGTCTGCGGATCGCGGGCGACGGCAGGCCGCAGGGCCCTGCGGCCGTCCTCGGCCACCGCGGCCGTGGGCCCGACCCCGAGCGGCAGTCCGGCCCGCACGCCCACCACGTCACGCCCGATCCGAGCGGCCGCTGGGTGCTCAGCGTGGACCTCGGCACCGACTCGGTACGCGTGTGCGTGCCCGATCCGGCCGGCGGACCCCTCCGCGTCCGTGCCGAGACGCCGCTGCGTGCCGGGAGCGGTCCGCGGGAGGTGGCCTTCCACCCCCGCGGAGACGTGGCGTACGTGATCCACGAGCTGGAACCGCAGCTGACCGTCTGCCGGTGGGACGCCGGCTCCGGCCGCCTGTACCAGACCGGTGAGGTCCCGCTGGGCTCGGCCGACCCCGCGGCGGGCACGAGGGAGTACCCGTCGGTCGCCCTCGTCTCGGGGGACGGCCGCTTCGTCTGGGCGGCGATCCGCGGCAGCAACCTCATCACCACCCTGTCGCTGTCCGACGGCCCCGAAAAGCCACGGATCACCGATGTCGCGGACTGCGGCGGTCAATGGCCGCGGCATCTGGCGGCCGGCCCCTCGGGTCGTCACCTGTACGTGTCCAACGAGTGGTCCGGCGACGTCACCTGGTTCGACGCCGATCCCGAGACCGGACGCCTGCACCCGGCCGGCAGGCTGGACGTCCCGGCCGCCGCCTGCGTCGTCCTCGCCTGAAACACGGCCGCGCGTCACCCGATTGCCCGGTCCCGCGTGCCGCTCCACCGCTGCTCCAGCAGGCTGAGGGGCGTACGTGCGGGGCCGTTCCCGGGATGAGCGGGCCAGTAGGACCCCTCCCGGTTCCCGCGTCCCGCGCTGTCCCTGCCGTCGAGGAGATCACCATGGGCTCATCGCATGCGCCGCGCTGGAAGCACGCCGTCGTCACCGGCGGCGCAGGCTTCGTCGGGTCCCACCTGTGCTCCGCCCTGCTGGCCGCGGGGACCGCCGTCACCTGTGTCGACGACTTCAGCACGGGGCGGCCGCAGAACATCTCGGAACTGGCGGACCATCCCGGATTCACCCTGCAGAAGACGAACGTCTCGCGGCCCTTCACTGTCCCCATGGACCCGGACCTCGTGCTGCACCTGGCCTCCCCTGCTTCCCCCGCCGATTACCTCCGGCTTCCGCTGCACACCCTGGAGGCCGGCAGCCTCGGCACGCGCAACGCCCTGGAACTCGCACACCGCAGCGAGGCCCGCTTCGTGCTCGCCTCCACGTCCGAGGTCTACGGTGATCCGCAGGAGCACCCCCAGAACGAGCGGTACTGGGGCCACGTCAACCCCGTCGGCCCCCGCAGCGTCTACGACGAGGCAAAACGTTTCAGCGAGGCGCTGAGCACCGCTCACGCCTCGGCCCTGGGCACCGACGTGTGCATCGTGCGGCTGTTCAACACCTATGGTCCGCGCATGCGGGGCTACGACGGCCGCGCCGTTCCCACGTTCATCCGCCAGGCGCTGGCCGGTACCCCGCTGACCGTCACCGGCGACGGCCTGCAGACCCGTTCGCTGTGTTACGTCGAGGACACCGTCGCAGGCATCCTCGCGGCGGCCGACCAAGGGATGCGGGGGCCCGTGAACCTCGGCAACCCCGCCGAGCTCACCATGCTGGAGCTGGCCCGCTGGATCGTCGAACTGACCGGTTCCTCCTCGGAGATCACCTTCGTCGAGCGGCCGACCGACGACCCGACCGTGCGCTGCCCGGACATCACGCTGGCGCGGGACAAGCTCCAGTGGGAGCCGCGCGTGGCGGCCGAGGACGGACTGCGCCGCACGATCGCCTGGTTCCGCGCCGAGGGTGACGGCTGACCCCTTTTCGGCGCCCTTGTGCCTCACCGGCGGCCGCCCCCGCCGGCCCGCCCGGCTCCCCCCAGCCGAAAGGTCCCCTCCGTCATGCGCATCCTCGGAATCAACGCGCTCTTCCACGACCCTTCCGCCGCACTCGTCGTCGACGGCCGTACGGTCGCCGCCGCCGAGGAGGAGCGGTTCTCCCGTCGCAAGCACGGCAAGCGGCCGGTGCCCTTCTCCGCCTGGGAACTGCCGGAGCAGGCCGCGGCCTGGTGCCTGAGGCGTGCCGGTCTGCGTCCGCAGGACCTCGACGCCGTGGCGTACTCCTACGACCCCGCTCTGGCGCGCCCGGCCGACGCCATGGGTCTGCACGACCCGTGGGACCACCTCCGCCAGACGTATGCGCGCGAAGCCCCGGGGTTCCTGGCGACCGCCCTGCCCGGCCTCGACCCCGGCCTCGTGCGTTTCGTTCCGCACCACATGGCCCACGCCGCGTCCGGGGCGTTCGCGGCCGACGGCGCGGACCGCAGTTCCGTCCTGGTCCTCGACGGACGAGGCGAACGCGCTTCGCACCTGGCGGCCCGCCGCAGGGGCGACACGCTGGAGCCGCTGTACGCGCAGGACCTGCCGCACTCACTCGGACTCGTCTACGAGGAACTCACCGAGCACCTGGGCTTCCTGAGGTCCTCCGACGAGTTCAAGGTGATGGCACTCGCCTCCCACGGAAGCCCGCGGATGCTGGCCGAGCTCCGCCGCCACGTGTACCCCACGGGCGACGGCGGCTTCCGTGCCACCGGCGTCCCCTGGAGCGAGCTCTGTCCGCCCCGCGGCCCGGACGAGCCGTGGAGCGGGGCCCACGCCGATCTCGCCGCGAGTGCCCAGGCCGTCTTGGAAGAGACGCTGCTCGACCTGGTCCGCTGGCTCCACGGCCGCACCCACGACGACGTGCTCACCCTGGCCGGGGGCGTCGCACTGAACTGCGTGGCCAACTCCCGCATCGCCCGCGAGGGTCCCTTCTCCCGCGTGTGGGTCCAGCCGGCCGCCGGGGACGCGGGAACGGCGCTGGGTTCCGCGCTGCTCCTCGCCGCCGGGGCGGGGGACACCCCCGAGCCCATGGCCGGCGCGGATCTGGGCCGGGACTGGTCGGACGCGGAACTCGGCGCCTGGCTCAAGACGGCGGGGGTCCCCTTCGAGCGGCCCCCGGACATCGCGGCCACCGTCGCCGAGGCGCTCGCCGACAACGCCATCGTGGCCTGGTTCCAGGGGCGTGCGGAGTTCGGGCCGCGGGCCCTGGGACACCGCTCGCTGCTGGCGCATCCCGGGCACGCGGGCAACCTGGAGCGCCTCAACGACGTCAAGGGCCGTGAACAGTTCCGCCCCGTGGCCCCGATGGTGATCGCCGAGCGGGCGGCCGAGATCTTCGACGGACCGCTGCCCAGCCCGTACATGCTGTTCGTGCACGACGTGGCTGCCGACTGGCGCGAGCGCATCCCCGCGGTGGTCCACGTCGACGGCACGGCCCGCATCCAGACCGTGGATCCGGAGCGCGAGCCCCTGGTGGCGCGGATGCTCACCGAGTTCGAACGGCGCACCGGACTGCCGGTCGTCGTCAACACCAGTCTGAACACCGCCGGCCGGCCGATGGTCGACGACCCCCGGGACGCTCTGGAGTGCTTCGGCTCGTCGCCGGTGGACCTGTTGGCCATCGGGCCGTACGCCGTCCGTCGGGACGCCATCTTCCGTCCCGCAGAGGAAGGGTGACCGCCGTGCTCCAGGCGTCCGCGACTCCGCCTGCGTACGCAGTCGTCGTGCCCACCCTCGGCCGGCCCAGCCTCAGGGCCTGCCTGGACGGCGTGGCGGCTGCGACGGCCTCCGGGCGCGGCCCCGTGCGGATCGTTCTCGTCCACGACCGTCCCGGTCCCGACGGAACCCCGCCCGCTCTGGACGTTCCCCCGGCGCTGCGCCCGATCACCACCGTCGTGGCCGGCCGGGGCCGGGGTCCCGCGGCCGCCCGCAACACGGGAATGCGGGCGGCGGTCGGGGTGCCCTGGATCGTGTTCCTCGACGACGACGTGGTGCCCGGACGGAGCTGGGGCGAGGACCTCGCCGGTGACCTGGCTTCCGCCTCCCGTGACACCGCGGCCGTCACGGCGCGCATCGACGTCCCCCTTCCGCCCGGCCGCCGTCCCACGGACTGGGAGCGCAACACCGCAGGACTGGCCACCGCCCGCTGGATCACCGCCGACATGGCCTTCCGCCGGGAGGCGTTGGACGCCGCCGGCGGCTTCGACGAGCGCTTCGGGCGCGCCTTTCGCGAGGATGCCGAGCTGGCCCTGCGCCTGATCGAAGGCGGCTGGGTCCTGGCCCCCGGAAGCCGCCGTACCACCCACCCGGTCCGGCCCGCAGACCGCTGGATTTCGGTTCGGCTCCAGGCCGGCAACGCCGACGACGTACTGATGGGCCGACTGCACGGACACGACTGGTGGGGCAGGGCGGGCGCTCCCCGCGGGCGGCTGCCGCGCCATGCCGCCGTGACCTCGGCCGCCGCCGCGGCCGTGGGCTGTGCGCTGGCCGGCAGGAGGCGCGCCGCCGCGTGGTGCGCGGCCGGCTGGCTGGTGGGCACCGCCGAGTTCGCCGCCGCCCGGATCGCACCCGGTCCGCGCACCCGGTCCGAGATCGCCACCATGACGGCCACGAGCACGGTCATCCCCGCCGTGGCGGTCTGGCACTGGCTGCGCGGGGCGGTCCTGCACCGCCGTGTCCGCCGGGCCGACCCGGCGGCGCCGCCCGGGACCCGGGCGGCGGCTCCGGAAGATGCCCCCCGCGAACGGGTGCGGTCATGAGGAACCGGCCCGTCCCGGGCACGTGCGCCCGTGGGGCCCCGACCGGGGCCGTCCCCTGGCTGTGGGGCTCCCCCGGGGCGGCCAGGACCCCGAGCCGGTCCGGGACGGCGGGCCGGCTTGCGGAAGCGGTCCTCTTCGACCGTGACGGCACGCTCGTCGTCGACGTCCCGTACAACGGCGACCCGGCCCGGGTCCGCCCGATGCCCACGGCACGGGCCGCGGTCACCGCGCTGCGCGAGCTCGGGATTCCGGTCGGGGTCGTGAGCAACCAGTCGGGCGTCGCCCGCGGGCTCCTGACGCAGGAGCACGTGGCGGCGGTGCGCCGACGCGTGGACGAACTGTTCGGTCCGTTCGACGTCTGGGCCGTGTGCCCGCACGGCCCCGCGGACGGCTGTGGCTGCCGCAAGCCCGCACCGGGCCTGATCCTCGCCGCGTGCGAGCGGCTGGGCGCGGCCCCCGAACGCACGGTGGTCGTCGGGGACATCGGCTCCGACGTGCGGGCCGCCGCCGCCGCGGGGGCCCGCGGGGTGCTGGTGCCGACGCCCGTCACCCGCGCCGAAGAGGTCGCGGCCGCCGACGAGACGGCGTGCGATCTGCTCGCCGCCGTCCGGCTCGTCTCCTCCCCGGCGGGCTCCGGAGCCGGCCGGGGCACGGACGTCGTGGCGCGCGGCCCCCTGCGCGAGCGGCTTCGCGGGGTCGGTGGTGGCGGATGAGCGCCCCGCGCAGCCTCGTCGTACGCCTCGACAGCGCCGGGGACGTGCTGCTGGCCGGTCCTGCCGTGCGCGCGGTGGCGGCCTGCTCCTCCCACACCACGCTGCTCTGCGGGCCACAGGGTGTCGCGGCCGCGCGCCTGTTGCCCGGCGTGGACCAGGTGCTGGTGTACGAGGCCCCCTGGGTGGGGCTGGAGCCGGGCCGCACCTCGCGCGAGGAGTGCGGCCTGCTGGTCGACGCCCTGGCGGCCGGCCGCTTCGACCGCGGCGTGATCCTGGTGTCCCATCACCAGAGCCCGTTGCCGGCGGCCCTGCTGCTCGCCCTCGCGGGAGTGGAGCAGGTCGCGGCCGACTGCGAGGAGTACCCGGGATCCCTGCTCGCGCTGCGCCACCACCGGCTGCCGGACCGCCACGAGGCGGACGCGGCCCTGGACCTGGTGCGCGACTTCGGCTTCGCGCTGCCCGACGGCGACGACGGCGCCCTGCGGGTGTGCGTCCCGCCCGACACGACGCGGTTGACCGGACCCGAACCGTACGTGGTGCTGCATCCGGGAGCCGCGGTGGCCGCCCGGGCCTGGAGCCCGGCCAGGGCCACGCGCGCCGCGGCCGCGCTGCACGAGGCGGGGCACCGGGTGGTGGTCACGGGCAGCCCTGCGGAGAAGGGGCTGACCGCCGCGGTGGCCGGCCGTCACGGACTCGACCTGGGCGGCGTCACGGGCGACCTGCACGAGCTGGCCGGGGTCCTGGCCGCCGCGCAGGTCGTGGTGGCGGGCAACACGGGCCCGACCCATCTGGCCGCCGCCGTGGGCACCCCCGTGGTGTGCCTGTTCGCACCCGTGGTGCCGGCCCGCCGGTGGCGGCCCTACCGGGTACCGCACGTGCTGCTCGGCGACCAGCGGGCTTCGTGCGCCGGCAGCAGGGCGCGGGTCTGCCCCGTTGCAGGGCACCCCTGTCTGGACTCGGTGGATGACGACGAGGTGCTGGCGGCTGTCGCCGGACTCCTCACGGACGGCCCGCCCGGCGGCCGCAGACCGCGACCGCCCGAGCCGAGCGAGACCGACGGAGGAGTGACCGTATGAACATCCTGCTGTGGCACGTTCACGGTTCCTGGACGACCGCGTTCGTCCAGGGACCGCACACCTACCTGGTACCGGTCACCCCGGACCGGGGGCCCGACGGGCTGGGCCGCGCCCGTACTTTCAGCTGGCCCGATACGGTGCGGGAGGTCACCCCGGCCGAACTGGCCGACGCACCGGTGGACCTCGTCGTGCTCCAGCGGCCCCACGAAATGGAACTGGCCGAGCGCTGGCTGGGCCGCCGCCCGGGACGCGACGTCCCCGCCGTGTACCTGGAGCACAACGCACCGGACGGCGACGTACCGCGCACCCGCCACCCCTGCGCCGACCGCCGGGACCTGACACTGGTCCACGTCACCCATTTCAACCGGCTGTTCTGGGACAACGGCGCCACCCGCACCGAGGTCATCGAACACGGCATCGTCGACCCCGGGCACCTCTACACCGGTGTGCTCCCCCGCGCGGCGGTGGTGACGAACGAACCGGTCAGGCGGGGCCGTCACACCGGTACGGACCTCCTGCCCGAGCTGGCCCGGGCGGCGCCGCTGGACGTCTTCGGCATGGGCACCCGGGGCCTCGCCGGGCACCTGGGCCTGCCGCAGGAGCGGTGCCGGGCCTACGAGCTGCCCCAGCGCGAGCTGCACCCGGCGATGGCGGAGCGCCGCCTGTACCTGCACCCCGTGCGCTGGACCTCGCTGGGACTGTCGCTGGTGGAGGCCATGCACCTGGGCATGCCCGTCGTCGCCCTCGCCGCCACGGAGGCCGTGGAGGCCGTCCCGCCCGGCACGGGGGTCCTGTCCACCCGGCCGGACGTGCTGGCCGGGGCAGTCGTCCACTACCTCAACGAACCCCAGGCGGCAGCCGAGGACGGCGCGCGTGCCCGTCAGGCCGCGCTCGAACGGTACGGCCTCAAACGCTTCCTGGCCGACTGGGAGCGCCTGATGACGGAGGTACGGTCATGACACCCCTCACCACCCGTCCGATACGGTCGCCCCACCGGCTCCCGCCCCTGTCGTTGGCCCTGGTCTCCGAGCACGCCAGCCCCCTCGCGGCGCTCGGCGGTGTCGACGCCGGCGGCCAGAACGTCCACGTCGCCTGCCTCGCCGGGGCGTTGGCCGACCGGGGCCACCGCGTCACGGTGTACACGCGCAGGGATTCCCGTGACCTGCCGGCCAGCAGCCGGCTGCGCCGCGGCGTGACGGTCCACCACGTGCCGGCCGGACCGGCCGAACCCTTGCCCAAGGACGAACTGCTCCCGCACATGCGGGAGTTCTCGTACTACCTGATGCGCCACTGGCAGCAGACCGGTCCCCCCGACCTGATCCACTCCCACTTCTGGATGTCCGGGCTCGCCTCACTGGCGGCGGCGCGGGAGCTGGGTCTGCCGATGCTGCACACCTACCACGCGCTGGGAACCGTCAAGCGGCGGCACCAGGGAGCCGCCGACACCAGTCCGCCCTCACGCATCGGTTGCGAGCGGGAGGTCGGATTCGGCTGTGACCGGGTCGTGGCGACCTGCCGCGACGAGGTCACCGAACTCGCCCGGATGGGCGTCCCCGGTGACAAGGCCGACGTCGTTCCGTGCGGGGTGGACACCGAGCGGTTCCGGCCGGACGGGCCGGTCGCCGAGCGCGGAACCGCCCACCGCCACCGGCTGCTGCAATTGGGCCGGCTCGTCCCCCGCAAGGGAGCGGCCGTGTCCATCGCCGCTCTCGCCCACCTGCCGGAGGCCGAGCTCCTGATCGCGGGCGGCCCCGCGCCCGACCTCCTCGACGCCGACCCCGAGGTGCGGCGGTTGCGCGCCGTCGCCCGGCGGGCGGGAGTCCTCGACCGCGTGCGCTTCGTCGGCGCGGTGCCCTGCGACCGCGTGCCGGCCCTGCTGCGCAGCGCCGACGTCGTGCTGTGCCCGGCGGACTACGAGCCGTTCGGCATCGTGCCGCTGGAGGCCATGGCCTGCGGCCGGCCGGTCGTGGCCAGCGCCGTCGGCGGACAGCAGGACACGGTCGCCGACCGCGAGACCGGGCGCCTCGTGCCGCCCGGGGACGCCCGCGCGCTCGCGGCGGCCACCGCCGAACTGCTGGCCGACGACACGGCACGGCGCGCCTACGGGGCCGCCGGGCGGCAGCGGGTCCTGAGCCGATACGGCTGGCCCCAGGTCGCCGCGGCGACGGAACGGTCCTACCGTTCGGTGCTCGCCGGGCGGCTCGTGGCCGCCGGGACGACGACATGAGCCCCCTGCCGGTCGTCCGTCCGTCCGGCTTCCGTCAGTCCGGCTTCGGTTCGTCCGGCTTCCTGTCCGTCCGGCTTCCGTCCGATGAACCCCTCCGGCCGATCACGACGGGACCGGTCTCCGCGCAGTACCCGATTGCCTGAAGGAGGTGGGGTGCGGACTGTTCTCCCGAGCGGCCGCACCGACGCCATGAGCCGATCTTCCGCAACCACTGGAGCCCGCCAGCACTGCCAGGAACTGGAGGACGCGCTCAGACGCCTGCGCGCCCACGGTCTGGACCAGCTCGCCCGCTGGGGTCACCGGCTCGCCGCGGTGCTGCCCGCCGGAGGCCGCCTGCTCGCGGCCGGCAACGGCGGAAGTGCCGCCCAGGCACAGCACCTGACCGCGGAGCTGGTCGGCCGCTACCGGGAGGAGCGGCCCGCCTACTCGGCCATCGCCCTGCACGCAGAGACGTCCAGTGTCACCGCGATCGGCAATGACTACGGATTCGAGCAGGTCTTCGCCCGGCAGGTCGCGGCACACGGCCGGGACGGTGACGTCCTGGTCCTGCTGTCGACGTCGGGACGCAGCGGCAATCTGCTGTCGGCCGCGATGACGGCCCGCGCGGCGGGCGTGGAGGTCTGGGCGCTGACCGGAGCCGCCCCCAACCCGCTGGCGGAGGCAGCCGACCAGGCCCTGTGCATCGACGCCGCCTCGACGGCGACCGTGCAGGAGGCACACCTGGTGGCCGTGCACCTGCTGTGCGAGTCCTTCGACGCGGCCCTCGCCTCCCCGGGCACCGCCGCGGTCAGGACGGCGCCCCGGCGGGCCGTCGCCACCGTCAGGAGGACCCGGTGAGCGTGCGCGAACCGCTGGTCGTGGTCGGTGACGTCCTGCTGGACCGCGACGTCCGAGGGGTCGTCTCCCGTCTCGCCCCGGATGCCCCGGCGCCCGTGGTCGACGTCACTGACGACCTTTCACGACCCGGAGGCGCGGGACTGGCCGCGGTGCTGGCCGCCCGCTCCGGCCGGGAAGTCGTCCTGATCACGGCACTGGGCGAGGACAGTGCCAGCAACCGGGTACGGGAGGCACTGGACGGCCGGGTCCGGTTGGTGGAGCTCCCGCTGGAAGGCTCGCTGCCGGTCAAGACACGGGTCCTGGCAGACGGCCGCCCCCTGGTCCGGGTCGACCGGGGCGGCGGCCGGGTCGGCTCCGCCGACGCTGCCGCGGGCCGGGCACTGGCCGATGCGCACGCCGTCCTCGTCGCGGACTACGGACGGGGCACCGCACAGGCGCTGCGGCCGCTGCTGACCGACACGGCGCGCCGCGTCCCGCTGGTGTGGGACCCGCACCCGCGGGGCGGACCACCGGTGCCCGGAGCCCGCCTGGTGACACCGAACGCGGCGGAGGCGACCGCGCTGCGCCCCGACGGGGGCGACTCCCTGGGGGCGCACGCCCGGCGCGGCGCGGAGCTGGCGGAGCAGTGGAGCGCCGCTGCGGTGGCCGTGACCCTGGGCGAACGCGGAGTCCTGCTGACCCGGCCCCTGTCCGCCGCGCCCATGCTCGTACCGTCCCCGTACCGGGCCGTGGGCGATCCGTGCGGAGCGGGCGACTGCTTCGCCGCCGTGGCGGCCTGCGCCCTCGCGGACGGAAGCCTGCCGGAGGAGGCGGTACAGCTGGGAGTGGCCTCGGCCGCGGCCTTCGTGGCGGCGGGTGGCGCGTGCGACCCCGCCCTGTGGCGGACGCCCCCCGCCACCGGCTCCGCCCCGCCGGCGGGTGGCGACGCGTTCGCGACGGCCGCGAGCGTACGGGCGCGCGGCGGCACGGTGGTCGCCACGGGAGGCTGCTTCGACCTGCTCCACGCCGGACACGTCGGCCTGCTGGACAGCGCGCGGCGGATCGGTGACTGCCTGATCGTCTGCGTGAACTCGGACGCCTCGCTGCGGCGGCTGAAGGGGCCGGGCCGCCCGCTGAACCCGTTGGAGGACCGCGTGCGGGTGCTGGCGGCGCTCGGCAGCGTCGACGCCGTCGTGGCCTTCGAGGAGGACACGCCGGAGACCCTGCTGGGCCGGCTGCGGCCGGACGTGTGGGTCAAGGGCGGCGACTACTCGGCCGACGACCTGCCGGAGGCGCGGGCACTGCACGCCTGGGGCGGTCAGGCCGTCGTCCTGCCCTACCTCGACGGCCGCTCCACGACCGGCCTCGCCGACCGCGCCGCCCGGGCGGCTTCGGGTGCCCGGCCCGCGCCCTGAGCGGACCGGGCCGGTACGCGAAGGGTCCCGACCGGGACCAGGGCACCCCTGCGCGCCGTACCCCGCACCGGTCAGGCGGCGGTGCTCAGCCGGGCCCGGGCGGGCAGCGCCGCCTCCGTCACCGAAATCAGCGTCCCGCTGCGGGGCTTGCGGCCCTTCAGCAGGTACCCCGTGGTCACGAACGCCGCGATGGCCAGTCCGCCCACGATCAGCGTGACCCGTACACCGGCCAGCTCCATGAACAGGCCCAGCATCGGCGGCGCCGCCAGGCCCCACACGGTGCGGATGCTCGACCAGGCGCCGAGCACACGGCCCCTCATGGAAGCGGGCGGGTCGGTCTGGAGCACCGTGGACTGTGCGGTGTCCCCGACCGATTCCGCCACCGCCATGGGCAGGACGAGGACCAGGAGCACCAGGAGGGAGGGGGCCAGGCCGGCGAGGACCTGCAGGAGGGCCCCGGCCAGGGTCAGGACGGCCACCATGCGCACGCTCGGCCTGCGCAGCCGGGCGCCCAGGACCGCACCGACGATCCCGCCGGCGGCCAGCACCGTGGAAACCTTGCTGAAGGAACCCGCGTCACCGGCGAGGGGCCCGGTGACCAGGACCACCAGGGTGAGCGAGTAGTTGCGGCCGAACAGCGCGCTGACCCCGTTCAGCGCGGCGAGTGCGACCAGGCGGGGGCGCCGCATGAAGAACGCGAGCCCCTCCCGGGCGCTCATGCTCCGCGCGGCGGCCTCGTCGGGCGCAGGCGGCGCGGCGGGAGCGGGTACGCCCCGGTGAGTCGCCCCGGACGGGCGTGCTGCCTTGAGGAACGGGATGACGCAGGCCACGAACAGGAACGACAGGCCGTTGGCCGCGTAGGCCGCCGCCGTGCCCAGGAAGCCGACGGCCACGCCGGCGAGTGCGGCGCCCGCGAGTCGCCCGGCGCTGTGGACGAGCGAGCCCACCCCGATGGCGGAAGGCACGTCCGCGGCCCGGACGAGATCGTTGCCGAGCAACGCGCACGCGGGACCGTCGACGGTGGCGATCAGACCGGTCACCGCGGCCAGCGCCAGCAGGACCGGGAGGTCGAGGCGGCCCAGCGCGACGAGCACGGCCGTCACCAGCGCCACGGCACCCAGCAGGGCCTGCGCGACGGCGGCGGTCAGCTTGAGGGGCCAGCGGTCGACGGCCGCGCCGCCGAACAGGCCGAGGAGCAGGCCGGGCGCCATCTGGATCGACACGGACAGGCCGGTGGCGGCGGCCGATCCCGTGATCTGGAGGACCAGGAGGTTCTGCACCGTCAGCTGCATCCAGGTGCCCGCGTTGGACACGAAGTTCGCGACGGTCCACCAGCGCATGCTGCGGTAGCGGAGGGACCGCCACGGAGAGCGGTCGGGAGCGGGGGCGGACGGGGACGCGGAAAGAGTGGCAGACACAGGAAGGACCCAGGACGGAGCGCGAAGCGCAAGAGGCGGCAGGCGGAGCGGGGAGGAAACGGGCGCTCCACGCCGCCGACGCGCACGGCGACGCCCGGCAGCAGAAGGGGGGAGGAACGGCCCGCGGACCATGGTGGCAGAACCTCTCGCCCCCATCGGGGACCCGAGGCGCCCGACGGGGCGCCGGCAGGGCCCCGGGCCCTGGCCCGCCAAGGCCGACGGGGCAGCCGGTGTGTTTGCTCACAGCGGCCGCCCGGAACCGGCCCGGACACCGTGCGGCCCAACCCGGCGTGCCCCGGAGGGCCGACCTCGGGACAGTGGAGTACGGCAGTCGCGACGCGGCTTCCCCACGGTCGCACCGGCCCGGCGGCGCCCCGGGAGGAGCACCGCCAGGCGCGGGTCCTGACCGGCGAAACCGGTCGGCCGAGCGGCCCCGCCCCCCACTTGCGAGCTGCGGAAGGACCTCATGAGCGTGCACGAGCGGGCGGGCCCGGCTCCGACGGGGGAGGCACGGGCGGACGGCCGCCCCCGGGTACTGGTCCTCCGGGCGCTGGGCCTCGGCGACCTGCTGACGGTGGTGCCCTGCCTGCGGGCCCTGCGCAGGAGCATGCCGGACCGCGACATCGTCCTGGCCGCACCCGGCCGGCTGGCCGCCGTCGCCGTCGCCACCGGCCTCGTGGACCGGGTCCTGCCCACGACCGCGCGAGGACGCGGCGTGCCCGGCGAACTGAGCTGGCAGGGACCCCCGCCGGAGCTGGCCGTCGACCTCCACGGCAACGGGCCGCCCAGCCACCTGCTCCTCCAGCGGCTGCGGCCGCGCCGGCTCCTCGCCTACCGGCACGTGGAGACCCCGGACGTCCTCGGGCCCGAGTGGCGCGACGACGAGCACGAGCGGGAGCGCTGGTGCCGCCTGCTGCGCTGGTACGGCATCGAGGCCGACCCCGCGGACCTCTCGATCGCCGCCCCTGCGTGCGCCTCGCCCGCCCCGGGCGCCGTCGTCGTCCACCCCGGCGCCGATGCCGGCTCCCGCCGCTGGCCCCCGGAACGGTTCGCAGCCGTCGTACGTGCTCTGCGCCGAGCGGGCCAGGACGTGGTCGTCACCGCGGGCGCGGGCGAGGGGGCGCTCGCGCGGCGGGTGGCGAGGGACGCCGGACTGCCACCGGAAGCGGTGATCGGCGGCTCCGGTGACGTGCCCTTCCCCGAGCTCTGCGCACTGGTGGCCGGTGCGCGCTGTGTCCTGGTCGGCGACACGGGCCTGGCGCACCTCGCGACGGCCCTGGGGACCCGGTCCGTCATCCTCTTCGGTCCTGTGGCCCCCCGCCTGTGGGGCCCGCCCCCGCACCCGAAACACCGGGTGCTGTGGTGTCCCGGCGCGGGTGAGGACCCCTTGTGGCCGGGCGACGCCCACGCATCGCTGCCCGATGCCCGGCTCCTGCGCATCACCGTCGGCCAGGTGGTCGAGGCGGTGCTGGGCCACTGCTCTTGACGGTCAGGCCGGTGTCCGCGGAGACGGGCCATCCGGGGACGACTCGCCTCCCCGGCCACCCCGGCAGCGGACGGCGTGCACGCTCGTGCCGGGCACGACCAAGGTGACCCGAACCACCGGCCGGTGTGCGGCGCTCAGCCGGTCTGCGGCAGGTCGCCTACGGGCAGGCCCGCCAGGGCGGCCGCTCGGAAGGTGGGGTGCGGGGTCGGGCCCATCCATTCGCAGAGCAGGACGGTGGCGTCGTCCTGGAGCCGGCCTTCATGGTGTTCGAGGACGGCGTGGATGAGGCGGCGCAGCGTTTCGGGGACGGGCAGGCCGTCGGCGTGGTGGCGGATGAGGAAGTCGATGAACCTGCCCAGGCCGAATTCCTCCGGCCCGGCCCGGCGCGCTTCGGTGATGCCGTCGGTGTAGAGCACGAGCCGGTCACCGGGCTCCAGCTGGTCCTGGCACAGGGAGACCGGAAGGTCCAGTCGGGTGCCCATGGGATGGGCGGGCGGACAGTTCAGCAGAGTGCTCCAGCGGCCGCCCCGGATGATCACCGGCGGATGATGGCCCCGGTTCACCCAGGTCAAGCTCCCGGTGCGAGCGTCGAGGTCGGCGAGGATTCCGGTGATGTACCGGCTCTGTCCGTACTGCTCGACGAGTACCTCCTCGATCCTCTCGCTGGTCTCCACCAGCCCCGCTCCCTGGCGGCGCGAGTTGCGGCAGGTGCCCGTGGCCAGGTTCGCGGTCAGCCCGGCGGCGGTGTCGTGTCCCATGGCGTCGAAGAGCGACAGGTGCACCACATGACCGGCGGTCGCGTAGTCGTAGGCGTCGCCGCTGATCTCGTAGGCCGGCTCCATCGCCGCGGAGATCACCACCCGTCCGTCCGCGTAGGTCGGCGGCGGCATCAGATGCCACTGCATCTCCGCCGCGACGTTCAGCGGCCGGGTACGCGTCAGCCGGGCATGGAAGTCACTGCTGCGCCTCTTGCTGTCGATGATCAGGGCGACCAGGGCTGCCAGCAGCTTCATGTCCTCCACGGCTCGCGGATCACGGAGGGCGGTGGTGATCCGCAGGACACCCAGACGCTCGGTGCCGTCGACCAGCGGCACCCACCAGCAGCCACCGCCCTCATCGTGATCGGCGCCGGCGAGGACTTGCCCGTACTGGAACGCGCGCCCCGCCACGGTGCCCTCGACCTTCAGCTCGGTCTCCTCACCGACCGCCACGGGCTCGGACCCGAACTCCTCTTCGGACAGCAGGCTCATGACGTCGCCCTGCAAGTCCACCAAGTAGATCAGCACCTGGGTGAAGCCGACCTCCGCCGCGTTCGCGGCCGTCTCGGCCGGCACGCGCTCCAGCGGCATCAGGTGGCTCGCCGACAGCAGACCGGCCAGCATGCGCTGCCTCTGAGTGTCGCGGTCCTGGTGGTTCACAACAGCACTCCCGCTCTCGCCCCGGGCCGACACGCTGCCGTGGCATGCACACGTGTCCGTCCTTCCACTCTCCTCCTCCATGGCCCCGATGGGCACCTCACCGGGCGTCGTCCGTCGCGCTCCGGTCCAGGGGCGGGGGAGAGCCTGGGCCTGATGCCGTGGCCGGGTCCGCGACCCCCTGCGCCACGGCCCGCCGTCGGACCCGGCCCGTCACGAGGACGAGGGCGGTCGCGGCGCCGTACGCGAGGCCGCCGAGCGCCGGTGGGTGGCCGAAGGACGGGCCGAGGACGTAGACGGCGGCGCCCGCGAGTGCGATGCCCAGCCATTCCCAGCGTCCGTCGAGGACGACCAGTGCGACGAGGAGCAGTGCGTACCAGGAGTAGCCGGGCGTGAGGAGGACGAACGCCCAGCCGGTGACCACGAGGGCGCCGCTCCACGGACGGCGCGGGTCGCCGCGCCACATCACGTACAGGGACGTGCCGGTGACGATGGCGACCAGTGCGGGGAGCGCCCAGGAGTCGGGCAGGACCAGGCGCAGGAGCGAATAGCGGGCCCCGGCCGAGGGGTCCTCGTAGCCCTCCTCCTGCACGTAGCCGTCGAGGGAGCCGAAGACGGAGCCGTGCGAGAGCAGGACGTAGGGGAGGTAGGCGAGTACGACGAAGGCCGTGGCGGGCAGCAGTACGGCGGCCGCGTCGCGGACGCGCCGGACGCCGGACAACGCGCCGGGCAGGACGACGGCCGGCATCAGCTTCGTGGCGACGGCGGCGCCGATCAGCCCGCCGCCGGCCGTCCGCCGGGTCAGGGTCCGGGAGGCGACGAGTCCGAGCCCGGCGACTGCAAGGAGCACCCCCAGGACGTCGATGTGGGCGTTGTTGACCGCCTCGACGGGGACGGCCGGGCACCAGGCCCAGTACGCGGCCTTCCGCAGGTCGTCGCCGCGCCGTCGCAGGATCAGCAGGAGCGCGCCCGTGACGCCGACGGAGATCAGGGCGCCACCGATCTGGAGGGGCTTGTGCCGGGCACCGGGGGGAGAAAGGCGGTCGACGGCCAGGAAGTACGCCTCGGCGACGGGTGGGTAGACGGTGTGGACGGCGGGCCGGTTGATGCGGGTGCAGCGGCGGATGCCGTCGTGGAGCGGGAGGGGCGCGAGGTCCTGGCCCGCGCAGGCGGTGCCGGTGGGGAAGAGCCAGGGGTCGCGCAGCCGGGAGAGCGCCGGGTCCCGCGGGGCGTGGTCGTACGGGGAGACGCCGGCGGATTGGACGCGGCCGTCCCAGGCGTAGCGGTAGGAGTCGGTGCTGGTCTGCGGCGGTGCCACCAGCCCCGTCGCGGTGACGGCGACGGCCCCCGCCACGATCAGCCGTGCGACGTGCCGGGCGGGGGCCCGGCGCAGCGCCTGCAGGGCCGCGGCGAAGAGCACCCAGCAGGCCGCGTACCAGCAGAACAGCCCGACGGGGCCACCGGAGTGGCCCCCGTACCGGACCGTCAGGACGAGGGCCGTGGTGAGCACGGCGAGGGCCGAGGCGGTGGCGACGAGCGCGGTACGGGGCGCGCGGGCGGCAAGGGGTTTCACCTGCGGAAGCGTTCCGGGAACGGGCCGTCCGATGCGGGGCCGCGCCATGGCCGTCCGCGCTGCGTCGGGTCTTCCGGCGACCTGCGCGGGCCCCGCCGGGTGGGCGGGGCCGGTCCGGTGGGCTGGGCGGTCATCGCCTCACCGCGCACAGGCCGGAGTGCAGGGCGGCGAAGCGCGTGCGCGGTGCGGCCGCGGCGACCCGTTCGGCGTCGGCGGGGGTGTCCACGTCGCACAGCCCGGGCAGGTTCCGTACGGCCAGCCCCGCGTCGGTGAGGCGCCGCCGCTGGACCTCGCCGGTCCGTGCCACGGACATGGGTACGCCGAGCAGGAGGGCAGGGTCGGGGTCGGCCAGCCCGAGCGCCCAGAAACCCCCGTCGTCGGCGGGCCCGAACCAGGCGTCCGCCTCGGTGAAGTCGAGCCCGAGCGCGAGGAGGCCGGGGGTGACCTGGGGGGTGTCCATGCCGATGAGCAGGGCGGGCCCGTCGGCCAGGGCGAAGGCGGCGGCCAGCCGGGCGTCCAGGCCGCCCGCGCCCTGCGGGACGACCTCGATCCCGTCCGGGAGCCAAGGCCCCGGCTGTCCGTCGAGGACCAGGACCCGGCGCCGGGCCGGTGCGGCGAGGACCGCGGCGAGGGTGTCCTGGAGCGAGGCGAGGGCCAGGCCGGCCGCCTGCTGCGGGGTGAACACCGGGGTCAGCCGGGTTTTCACGCGCCCCGCGACGGGGGCCTTGGCGATGACGAGGAGGGTGCTCATGCGCAGGCGCCCGCGGCCGGTGCGGGCCGGGCCCCCGGCGGCTCGGCCAGCACCCGGCGCATGTCCCGCACCGCGTGCCAGGTACCCAGCCACGTTCCGGTGACCTTGGACTTCCCCGACCGGGGCAGGTAGGGGACGTCCGTCTCGGCCACCCGCCAGCCCGCGTCGGCGGCCCGTACGACCATCTGGAGCGGGTATCCGCTGCGCCGGTCGGTCAGCTCCAGACCGAGCAGTGCCTCGCGGCGCGCGACCCGCATCGGCCCGAGGTCGTGCAGCCTCAAGCCGGTACGGCGGCGCAGCATCCGGGCCAGGGCGAAGTTCCCGGCCCGGGCGTGCGCCGGCCAGACCCCGCGCTGCTGCGGGCGGCGCCGGCCGAGCAGCAGGTCCGTCTCGCCGGTCGCGACCCGTTCGGCCATCGGGGCGAGCAGGCCGGGGTCCATGGAGGCGTCGCAGTCGCAGAAGCAGACCAGCTCGGCGCGTGCGGCGAGCAGTCCGGCGTGGCAGGCGGCCCCGAAGCCGCGACGGGTCTCGTGCACGACGGTGGCGCCGAGGTCGCGGGCGATCTCCCCGGAGCCGTCGGTGGAGCCGTTGTCGACGACGATGGCCCGCCAGCCGGCCGGCACGCGCGCCAACACCCAGGGCAGGGCTTCCGCTTCGTCGAGGCACGGCAGTACGAGGTCCGCGCTCGGCGGACGACAAGCAGAAGGAGTCACCCTCGACACCGTAGGAACCGGACGGCGGGAAAGGGGCCCGAAGACCGTGCGAAACGCGGACACCGCGCCGCATGGCGGCAGACCCGGGGCCGTACGGCGGCGGAGCGATGCCACCCTGGGAGCATGGAATCGAGCAACGAGACCGACCCCGGCCCCGCCTCCCGCGACGCCACGGGCCGCGTCCTGGTGGTGGACGACGACCCGACCGTCTCGGAGGTCGTGGCCGGCTACCTGGAGCGGGCAGGATTCACCGTGTACCGGGCTGCGGACGGTCCCGCGGCGCTGGAAGCCGCCGCCCGGCACCGGCCCGACCTCGTCGTCCTCGACCTGATGCTCCCCGGCATGGACGGCCTGGAGGTCTGCCGCCGGCTGCGGGCCCGGGCGGGCGGGAGGCCTTCCCTGCCCGTGGTCATGCTCACGGCGCGCGGCGACGAGGACGACCGGATCCTGGGCCTCGAGGTGGGCGCGGACGACTACGTGACCAAGCCCTTCAGCCCGCGCGAGCTGGTCCTGCGCGTGCGGTCGGTCCTGCGCCGTGCGTCCTCGGCGGCCCCCGCGGACCAACCCCGGCTCGCGGCGGCCGGTCTGGAGGTGGACCCCGCAGCCCGCCGGGTGACGCGAGACGGGGCGGAACTTCCCCTGACACTGCGGGAGTTCGATCTCCTCGTCTATTTCCTCCGGCATCCCGGCCAGGTCTGCGACCGGGAGCGGCTGCTGCGCGAGGTCTGGGGCTGGGACTTCGGCGACCTCTCCACCGTCACGGTCCACGTCCGCAGGCTCCGCAGCAAGATCGAGAAGGACCCGGCCGATCCGCAGCTGATCCGGACCGTGTGGGGCGCCGGATACCGCTTCGAGTCGGCCCCCCACCCCTCCGCCCGCGCGGCGGCCGGGGCCGGCACCCTGGCGGAGGACGGCCGTGCGTGACCTGCTGCTGATCGCCCTGTACGCCTTCCTCGGCGCGGCCGCCGCCGGGCTGCTCGGCGCCGTCGCGCTGCGGATACTGCGACGGCGGAGCGTCGCCGTCTCCCTCGCGGTCGTCGCGGCCGTCACCGTGTCCGCGATGCTCGCCGGGACGCTCGCGGTGGCCCGGGCGATGTTCCTGTCCTCCCACGACCTCGCCGTGGTGACCACCGTCGTCGCGATGGCCGCCGCCGTGTCGCTGGGCACGGCGCTGCTGCTGGGGCGGCAGGTCGTGCTGCGCTGCCGGGAGCTCGTCGGCGCGGCACGCGACTTCGGGGAGGAAGGCACCTTCACGGCTCCTTCCGTACCCGCCCCGGCCGAACTCGCGGCCCTGAGCCGCGAACTGGCCCTCACCAGCCGGCGCCTCGAGGCCTCACGCGAACGCGAGCGGGCACTGGAGACCTCCAGGCGGGAGCTCGTGGCCTGGATCTCCCACGATCTGCGGACCCCGCTGGGCGGGCTGCGGGCGATGTCGGAGGCGCTGGAGGACGGCATGGTGGCCGATCCGGCCCGCTACCACCAGCAGATGCGCGCCGAGGTGGAGCGCCTCAACTCCATGGTCACCGACCTGTTCGAGCTGTCCCGCATCCATGCGGGCGCCCTCAGCCTCAGCCCCACCCGGATGTCCCTCTACGACCTGGTCGGCGATGCGCTCGCGGGTGCGGACGCCCTGGCCCGCGAGCACGGGGTACGCCTGGCGGGCGGAGGCGTGGCCCCGTTGCCGGTGGAGGTCGACGGCAAGGAGATGACCCGGGTGCTGTCCAACCTGCTGGTCAACGCCATCCGCCACACCCCGGCCGACGGCACGGTCGCGATCGCCGCCGAACGCCGCGCAGACGCGGTGGTGCTTTCGGTCACCGACGCCTGCGGCGGCATCCCGGAGGAGGACCTGCCCCGCGTCTTCGACACCGGCTGGCGAGGGTCCCGGGCGCGTACCCCTCCCGCGGGCGCCGGCCTGGGCCTGGCCATCGTCCGGGGCATCGTCGAGGCCCACTCCGGCCGCGCCGACGTCCGCAACGTGCCGGGCGGCTGCCGCTTCGAACTGACCCTCCCGGCCCGCGCGTAGACCTTCTGACCCTTGACCTCCGCACTCGACCCGCAGCGGAGCCGGCCCACGGCGTCGTCGTCGGCTCGGCTGCCGCTGCCGCTGCCGCTGCCGCTGCCGCTGCCGCTGCCGCTGCCGCTGCCGCTGCGGCTGCCGCTGCCGCTGCCACCTCCGCTGCCGCTGCCGCTGCGGCTTCCGCTTCCGCTGCCCCCTCCGCTTCCGCGTCCCGTTTCCCGGACCGCAGTGCGGCCTCAGCCGGCGGAACCCGCCGACGCACGCTGACCGGAGCGGGCGAACTCGGCCATCCCGTCGGCGAAGCCCACCTCCGGACGCCAGCCCAGCTCGCGGCGCAGCCGGGCGGAGTCGGCGGTGATGTGCCGAACGTCGCCGAGGCGGAACTCGCCCGTGACCACCGGCTCCGGTCCGCCGTGCGCCGAAGCGAGTGCGGACGCCATCTCGCCGACCGTGTGCGGTTCCCCGCTCCCGGTGTTGTACGCGCTCAACCGCCCGGCGGACATGCCGCCGACCGCCTCCAGCGCCACCACGTTCGCCGAGGCCACATCCGTGACGTGGACGAAGTCCCGCCGCTGCGCACCGTCCTCGAAGACCCGGGGGGCCTCGCCCCTGGCCAGCGCGGAGCGGAAGAAGGAGGCCACCCCGGCGTAGGGCGTGTCGCGTGGCATCCCCGGCCCGTAGACGTTGTGGTAGCGCAGCGAGACCGCGCGGCCCTCCGTACACCGGGCCCAGGAGGCCGCCAGGTGTTCCTGGGCCAGTTTCGTCGCCGCGTAGACGTTCCGCGGAGCCGTCGGTGCGTCCTCGCCCACCGGACCCGGGGCGAGCTCGGCTCCGCAGTCGGGGCAGCGCGGTTCGAATCGCCCCGCCGCGAGGTCCTCGGTCCGGCGCGGGCCGGGGCGTACCGTTCCGTGCCGCCCGCAGGTGTAGCGGCCCTCTCCGTAGACCGCCATCGACCCGGCGAGCACGAGTTCCAGGACCCCGGCGGCCGCCATCTCCGCCAGCAGCACCGCCGTCCCGAGGTCGTTGCAGCCGACGTACTGGGGGGCGTCCGCGAAGTCCTTCCCCAGGCCGACCATCGCCGCCTGGTGGCACACCGCGTCCACGCCGTGCAGCGCCGCCCGGACCGCCTCGGCGTCCCGTACGTCGGCCCGGACGAACTCCGCGTCGGGCAGGGGTGGCGCGTCGGGGTGGGCGGCGGGCAGCAGGGCGTCGAGGACGACGGGCTCGTGCCCACGGCCCTTGAGGCCGGTGACGATGTGGGAGCCGATGAACCCGGCTCCTCCGGTGACGAGTACGCGCATGCCCAGGACGCTACGCAGTGCCGCACATCAGGGCGGTCTCCCACGCGGCACGCAAGGCCTCCGCCATACGGGAGCGGCAAGGCGAGCGGCACCCCGAGGGACGGCTGACTCGTGCGAGGAGGCTGCGGGCTGGCGTGTCACCGGAGGTCCGTGGCTCCGGTGCGGCATGTTCTCCTCGGCGGAGATGTGCGGTAGACCCTGGCATACGGGGGTTTGTGGAGGTATGACGTGGATGCGGATGGCAGCGGGCCGGTCGGCTCCGACGACGCGCCACGGCCCTCGCCCAAGGAGCAGGGGCCACCGGACCGGCCCGCACCTCGGCCGGCCGGTGCACCGGCTGCACCGGCCGGCCCTTCGCGTCCACAACCGGGCAGGGGCCGGTCCGTGCGGTCGTCGGCACGACTCCGGGCGGCCCTGGCATCCGCACGGCAGGCCGGGCCGCCGCCGGGCCCGTCGCGTCCCGAGTTCTGGCGCAGCCCCCTGCGGGGGCCGTGGCTGACAGCGGTGCTCGGGCTGGTCCTGCTGATCGGCGTCACCGTCCTGTTCCTGACGGGCCTGCTGTCGTACGCCGCCTACAACCCGGATCTGGCTGTGGTGAACGACCAGACGCCGGACAAGGGATGGCTCGGGTTCTACCTCTTCTCCTGGCCGACGTCCCCGTACTGGCTCTACCGGGTCACCCAGGGGGTGCACGTCACGCTCGGGGTGGCGCTGGTGCCGGTGCTCCTGGCGAAACTCTGGTCGGTGATCCCGAAGCTGTTCGCGTGGCCTGCGGTACGGTCCGTCGCCCACGGCATCGAGCGCCTGTCCCTGCTCCTGCTGGTGGGAGGCGCGGGGTTCGAATTCGCCACCGGCATCCTCAACGTGCAGCTGCACTACGTCTTCCCGGGCTCCTTCTACACCCTGCACTTCTACGGGGCCTGGGTGTTCATCGGTGCCTTCGTGGTGCACGTGGTCTTCCGCCTGCCGAGGGCCCTGCGCGCGGCAGGGCTCCGGCCGGGGGAGCCGGCGGCCGGTGCGCAGGACGCGGCCGGTGCGCAGGACGCTGCCGGTGCGCAGGACGCTGCCGGACTGGTCCCGCCCCGTCCGGCAGCGCCGACGATCTCCCGCCGGGGTGCGGTGGGCATGGTCGGGCTCGGGTCGCTGGCGCTGATCGTGGTGACCGCCGGGCAGAGTGTGGGCGGCTGGTTCCGGCAGACGGCGCTGCTCGCCCCGCACGGGCAGGACCCCGGCTCCGGACCGAACGGCTTCCAGATCAACAAGACCGCAGCCTCGGTCGGCATCCGGTCCAGCGACATCGGCCCCGCCTGGCGGCTGACCGTACGCGGTGCCGGCCGGCAGGTCGACCTCACCTACGGCCAACTGCTGGCCCTGCCCCGGAGCGAGTCGTCTTTGCCCATCGCCTGCGTGGAGGGATGGTCGACCCCCGACCAGCACTGGACCGGAGTCCGCCTCACCGAGCTGGCCGCTCTCGTCGGGCTCGGCACGAACACCCCGCAGGTGCTGGTGGAGTCGGTGCAGCGCGGCGGGTCGTTCAGCTCCGTGGTCCTGCGCGACAACCAAGCCCGGGACGCCCGCTCGCTCCTCGCCCTGCGCGTCAACGGGGCCGTCCTCTCCCATGATCACGGATACCCGGCCCGCGTGATCGTGCCGGGCGCCCCCGGTGTCCACAACACCAAGTGGGTCACCCGCCTCACCTTCGGGGAACCGGCATGAAGTTCCGCCTCCCGCACGCGGGCACCATCGCCTTCCGCCGCCGCTACGGCGCCTCCCCGCTCCACCTGCTCCTCGTCCTCTCCTCCTTCGCCCTGGCCGTCCATGCGGGCCTGCGACTCCTCGAGGGGGACAGCCTCGGCGTGGCCCTGTGGTTCGTCGGCGCCGCACTCCTGCACGACCTGGTGCTGCTGCCGCTGTACTCGGTGACGGACCGGGCGGCGCAGGCGCTCTTCGGACCTGCGGCGGGTTCGGGGAGCCCCCTGCGGCGGGTGAGCGTCAACCACGTCCGGGTGCCGTGCTTCGTCGCCGGTGTCCTCCTGGTGGTCTGGTGGCCACTCGTCTTCCGACAGGTGGATCACTTCACCGCGTCCACCGGGCTTCCCGCGGACGGATTCCTGGCGCGGTGGCTGCTGATCACCGCCGGCCTGTTCGCCGCCTCGGCTGCCGTCCTTCTCGTACGCATGTGGCACGGGACGAGGGCGGCCAGGCGGTCCGCACGGGCGCGCAGGGCCACGAAGTGACGGGCTCCGCGCCGGCCCGCCTCTCGGCGGCTGCCGCAAGGAGCTCATCGTCCACGTGGGTCCCCACCGAGCGAGCACTCCGGCGCCGCCCCCATGACATCCCTGCTCACTGCTCCAGCAGCGTGCTGAGCCGTGCCAGGTCCTTGTTCTGCGCGCGGCGCATGGCCGCCGCCATCGCGCTCGCCCCGAGCGCGGCGAAGCCTCGGGGTTCCCCCCGGTTGCGGAGCGTCATGCGGGTGTGGTCCGAGGCCTCGCCGTACGGCTCCCAGGTGTAGGTGGTCTCCATGGGGTAGGGACCCTGCTTCGTCCGCATCACCAGCAGCTGCCCGGGTTCGTACGCGGTGATCTCGTACGTGTAGGCAAGCTGTCGCCCGAGGAATCGGGCGACGAAGGACACCCGAGAGCCGACCGCCATCGGGGGCGGGGTCTGCCAGGCTGCGGAGGTGATGTTCGCGTACCACTCGGGTGCGTGCATGGGGTCGGCCGCGTAGGAGGCGACCCGGTCGCACGGGGCCGCGATCACGGCTTCGGTCATCACATCGACCTTCATCGAGCACCTTTCAGAGGTCAGGGGGGCGGTCGCCAGAGGCGCTTTCGTGGTCGTTTGTACCTCGGCGCATGTGGGCAGCCGGGCAAGTCGGGGCAGGGAACACGGCACCGGTCGCCCACGTCCCAGACCATCACGATCTCTGATCAGGCGGTCGGCTGCAGTCGGACGCAACACCGTCCGGGGCCGGGGGCGCGGCCGTGCTGATCGGCGAACGGACGCCGCCCGGGAGTGACACGTCGGAGCGGGGCCCCGCCTGCGGGACGTAATGGTTTCGTCATCGGGTCCGGGCTTCCCCCGGGTCGGCGCGCTCGCTTTGGATGGCCGCAGGAGACGGAACGTTCGAAGGAGGTGCGCCGTGGGGCGCGTCACGAGGAAGCAGTGGTGGGCCGCGGCCGCCGTCGTGGCCGCAGTGGTCTTGGCGGCCGGACTGGTGTGGTTCAAGCCCTGGGCCCTGTGGGTGGACGACACCGTGAACGAGGCGCTGCCCTCCGCGGCCACGCCGACGGCGGCGCCCGCAACGCCGGCCCCCGCGACCGCGACGCCGTCCCAGGTGCCCGCCGGTCCCACCACCGTGGCACAGGGATCGTTTATCAGCCACGAACACGAGACGACGGGCACGGTGAAGATCATCCGACTCGCGGACGGCACCCACACCCTCCGCCTCGAGGGGCTGGACACGAGCAACGGCCCCGAGCTCCGGGTGTGGTTGAGCGACGCGCCGGTGAAGGAGGGGAAGGCCGGCTGGAGCGTCTTCGACGACGGGAAGTACCTCAACCTCGCCAAGCTCAAGGGCAACAAGGGCGACCAGAACTACCCGCTGCCGGCCGATGCCGACTGGTCGGCGTACACGAGCGTCAGCATCTGGTGTGACCGGTTCGACGTCTCGTTCGGCGCTGCGGAGATCGTCCGCACCTGACACCGTGTGGGCGGCGTCTGCGGGACGCGGGTCCCCGCCCAACGCCTGGCCGGGCAGGCTGCGCGGGGATTCGGTTCGCGGATGACGGCCGGCGGCGTCCGGCTTGCATGCCGGGTCAGGATGACTCGGGAAAGACCTGGGACAGCTGACCGGACATGCTAATCGTTGTACTCTGCCGAGACCGCCCTTGACCTGCGGGAAGCAGGCAGGGAGCAGACCAATCGGGAGCTTCTTCATGTTTCGCACCATGTTCAAGTCCAAGATCCACCGGGCCACGGTCACCCAGGCCGACCTGCACTACGTCGGATCCGTGACCATCGACGCCGACCTGCTGGACGCGGCCGACCTGCTGCCCGGGGAGCTCGTTCACATCGTGGACATCACCAACGGGGCCCGGCTGGAGACGTACGTCATCGAGGGGGAGCGCGGGTCCGGGGTCATCGGGATCAACGGAGCCGCCGCCCATCTCGTGCACCCCGGGGACCTGGTCATCCTCATCAGCTACGCGCAGGTCGAGGACGCCGAGGCGCGGGTGCTGAAGCCCCGGGTCGTGCACGTCGACGGTGACAACCGGATCGTCGAGCTGGGTGCGGATCCCTCCGCCCCGGTGCCGGGTACGGATCAGGAGCGCAGCCCCCACGCGGTGGCCGCCGTCTGAGGGGAGTCGGGGATCGTGGCGATCGAGTTCGAGGACGCGCGGAAGGCCGGACGGCTGCTGGCGCTCGAGGACGGGGCGGTGGTCGGCTTCATCGCCTACTTCGTGCTCGCCCGGGCTCCGCACGCCCTGGTGGCGGTCCACACCGTGGTCGAGCCGGGCCACGAGGGCCGGGGCATCGCCGGAGGGCTGGTGGAGACCTTCTACGGGATCGCCGCCGCCGAAGCGGTCCCCGTGGTTCCGCTCTGCCCGTACGCAGCGAGCTGGGCCGCCAAACACCCCGACCGGGCACCCGGGGCTCCGGCCGAGACCGTGGCGGCGGCCAAGGCCCAGCTGGCCGCGGACTCCGACCTCTGGTGACCGGCCCCGACCTCACCCTGCTGCACACCTCGCCCGCGCACGTCCCCGTCTTCGACGCGCTGCGGGACCGCAGCCACCCGGGGGCCGCCCTGCGCCACCTGGTGGTTCCGCAGCTGCTCGAGCGGGCCCGGGCCGAAGGCCCCGAGGCGGTGGCTCCGGCCGTCCGCGAGGCCCTCGTCGAGGCGGGACCCGGCCCCGTCCTGGTCACCTGCTCGACGATCGGGGCGACCGCGGAGGCCCTGGCCACGGAGCTCGGCGTCCCCGTACTGCGCGTGGACCGGCCGATGGCGGCCGTCGCGGTGCGCACCGGCGTGCGGATCGCCGTGCTGGCCACGGTGGAGTCGACCCTCGCGCCGACCGTGGAGCTGCTGGCCCAGGAGGCGGGCGCGGAGCCGTTGGCGATCCGCGCGCACCTGGTCGACGGGGCCTGGGAGCGCTTCGAGGCGGGGGACACCGCCGGATACCTGGCCCGGGTGGCCGCGGTCGCCGACTCCGTCGCCGACGCGGACGTCATCGTGCTGGCCCAGGCCTCCATGGCCGGCGCCGCGGAGCTCGTCAGGACGCGCATCCCGGTCCTGTCCAGCCCGGCTCCGGGCCTGGCCGCGGGGCTGCGCCAGGTGGCTGCGTCGTAGGGCGCATTCCTCGCGCCCTCGCGGGAAAATGGGCCATATGGTGCGAAAACTCGAAGAGACGCAGCCGCCGGTCCCCGAGCCCGAGCCGACGCCGGACCCCAGCCCCCTGCCGGACCCCACGCCGCTCCCGCGCCCGGTGCCACCCGTGCCCGGCCCCTTCCCGGAGCCGGACCCGGTGCCTCCGCCGCCAGGACCCGCGCCGGTACCGCAGCCCGGGCCCTGGAGCTGAGCCGACCGAGCCGACCGAGCGGGCCGCAGCCGACCGAGCCGGCCGGGCGGGCCGAGCCGGCCGAGCCGGCCGAGCCGATCGACCGAGCGGGCCGGCCCGTCTCAGCCCGTCTGGACCTCGGAGCGGTCGCCGCTCCAGAGGGTGTGGAACGAGCCCGCGCGGTCGGTGCGCCGATAGGTGTGCGCCCCGAAGAAGTCCCGCTGCCCCTGGGTGAGGGCGGCGGGGAGCCGCTCCGCGCGCAGGGCGTCGTAGTACGCCAGCGAGGCGGAGAAGGCCGGCACCGGAATCCCGTGGTGCACCGCCGCCACCACGACGGCCCGCCAGTCCTCCTGGGCCGCCCCGATCTCGCCCGCGAACCCGTCGTCCGCCAGCAGGCTCGGCAGCTTGGGCTGCGCGTCGTACGCGGCCCGGATCCGGTCCAGGAACGCCGCCCGGATGATGCAGCCGCCCCGCCACAGCGAGGCCACCGCTCCCAGGTCCACGTTCCAGCCGTACTCCTGGCTCCCGGCCCGGATCTGGTGGAAGCCCTGGGTGTACGAGACGATCTTCGAGGCGTACAGGGCCTGCTCCACCCGGGCGGCGAACGCGTCGGCCTCCTGCGCGGGCAGCGCGCCGGCCGTCGGGCCGGCGAGCCCGCGGGCGGCCCTGCGCAGGTCGGTGTGGCCCGAGACCGAGCGGGCGAAGACCGCCTCGGCGATCCCCGACACCGGCACGCCGAGGTCCAGGGCGATCTGCACGGTCCAGCGGCCGGTGCCCTTCTGCTCGGCGGCGTCGGCCACGACGTCCACGAACGGGCGGCCCGTCGCCGCGTCCGTGTGCGCGAGCACCTCCGCGGTGATCTCGATCAGGTACGAGTCCAGGCGCCCCCGGTTCCAGTCCCGGAAGGTCTCCGCGATCTTCGCGGGGGAGTAGCCCGCGACCTCGCGCAGCAGGTGGTAGGCCTCCGCGATGAGCTGCATGTCGGCGTACTCGATGCCGTTGTGCACCATCTTGACGAAGTGCCCGGCGCCGTCGGGGCCCATGTGCGAGGTGCAGGGCGTGCCGTCGGCGGCCTTCGCGGCGATCTTCTCCAGCAGCGGGCCGAGCGAGGCGTACGACTCGGGGGAGCCGCCCGGCATGATGCTCGGGCCGAGCAGCGCCCCCTCCTCGCCGCCCGAGATGCCCACGCCCACGAAGTGGATGCCCTGCTCGCGCAGCTCCTTCTCGCGGCGCCGGGTGTCCTGGAAGTGCGCGTTGCCGCCGTCGATGATGACGTCGCCCTCCTCCAGCAGAGGGGCGAATTCGCGGATCACGGCATCGGTCGGATCCCCGGCCTTGACCATGATGACGATGCGCCGGGGGCGCTCCAGCGCATCGACGAACTCCTTCGCGGACTCGGCCGCCACGAAAGCGCCCTCGTGGCCGAACTCCTCCACGAGCGCCGTCGTCTTCGCGGCGGTGCGGTTGTGGACGGCCACGGTGAAACCGTTGCGGGCGAAGTTCCGGGCGAGGTTGCTGCCCATCACCGCGAGCCCGGTGACGCCGATCTGGGCTGTGCTGGTGCTCATGCGTGCGCTCCTGCGTGCTTCGGTGTGCGGGAATGACCGACGCTACATCCAGGCGGCCGCCCCGCGGCGGCTCCCGAGCCGATGCGACGTCAAACTCGCCTGCGGAGCGCCCTGTTGCGCCCCTTGTCATGCTCTGATTGGGACGTTAGGTTGTGCGGTTCCTGATGTCTTCGAGGGGGGCTCCCATGGGCGTACGGGGCCGGCACCGCCGGTATCAGCCGAGCAGCATCAACCGGGCCTCGCTCGCCGTCACCGCCGGCGGCGCCGGGATCGCGCTCCCGCTCATCGGCGCCGGGACCGCGCACGCCGCCTCCGTGGACACCTGGAACAAGGTCGCCGCCTGCGAGTCGACGAGCAACTGGCGCATCAACACCGGCAATGGCTACTACGGCGGCCTGCAGTTCAGCCAGAGCACCTGGCGGGCCTTCGGCGGCGCCGCCTACGCGCCCCGCGCCGACCTGGCCACCAAGGACCAGCAGATCGCGGTCGCCGAGAAGGTCCTCAAGGGCCAGGGGCCGCAGGCCTGGCCCCAGTGCGGCAAGAAGGCCGGGCTCAGCCGCAGCGGCCCGGCCCCGGCCGTCGCGCCGGGGAAGCACGCCCAGACCCGGAGCCAGCCGCAGGAGCAGACGCGGGTCCAGCCGCAGCAGGCCGCGGCGGCCACCGGGCAGCAGGCGGCCGCGCCCCGCCCGACCGGTACGTCCGTCCTGCCGAACCCCTACGTGGTCGCGCCGGGCGACTCGCTCTCGGCCATCGCCACCGAGCAGCACGTCGAGGGCGGCTGGCAGGCGCTGTACGAGACCAACCGGGTCACCGTCGGCGGCAATCCGAACCTGATCTTCCCCGGGCAGCGGCTCACCCTGCGGATCACCGCGGCACCGGCACCGCCGGCGCAGAACCCGGAGAAGCCGCCGCGCACGGCCGAGCCGGTGAAGCCCGTGGAGCCGGCGGCGCAGAAGCCGGCCGGGACGCAGGTGCAGAAGCCCGCCGAGCCGGCCGCCAAGCCCGTCGAGAAGCAGGCGCAGAAGCCCGCAGCCAAACCCGCCGAAAAGCCGGCCGAAAAGCCCGCCTCAGCGCAGCAGAAGCCGGTCTCGGGCGGCTTCTCCGCGCCCGTCGACGCCGCCCTCGGCACCGCCTACCGCGTCGCGGGCTCGTCCTGGTCCAGTGGTTACCACACCGGGGTCGACTTCCCCGTGGCGACCGGAACCTCCGTCAAGTCCGTCGGCCCCGGCCAGGTCGTCTCGGCCGGCTGGGCCGGTGCGTACGGCTACCAGGTCGTCATCCGGCACACCGACGGCCGGTTCTCCCAGTACGCCCACCTGTCGGCCCTCGGCGTCAAGGCCGGCCAGCAGGTGTCCGCAGGCCAGCGGATCGGCCGTTCCGGCTCGACCGGCAACTCCAGCGGACCGCACCTGCACTTCGAGATGCGCACGGGACCGGGCTACGGCACGGACATCGACCCGTTGAAGTACCTCCGCGCCCACGGAGTCGACATCTGACCCCCGCTCGTGCGGGGGCACGGCGGTGAGCAGGACCAGTCCCGCCGCCGCGACCACGGCGCTGGCCAGCGCCGCCGCCGTGCCCACCGCTCCGTAGCGGAAGCCCTCGTCGAAGAGCGAGATGCCGACCGTCGCCGCGACCACGGGATTGACCACGGTCACCGTGGCCAGCGGGGCGGTCAGCCCGGCACCCCGGTAGGCCGCCTGCGACAGCAGCAGCCCGCCCGAGGCCAGCACCGCTATCGCCGCGAGGCCGGGCCACGGGGCGTCCGGCGCGCCCCGCGTGACGCCTTCCGCCACCGATTTGGTGAACACCGAGGCCATGCCGAAGGCCGTACCGGCTGCCGCGGCCAGCAGGACGCTGCGCAGCACCGCCCGGTGCATCCGCTGAGAGGCCAGGAACAGCGCCGCCACCGCGATCCCGCTCACGGTCAGCAGCAGGCCGCGCTCGCCACCCGCGAGGGGCTGCTCCGCCCGCCCGTCGCCGCCGGTCAGGGCCAGCAGGCCGGCGAGGCCCACCGTGGCCAGTACCGCCCCGCGCCACGCCGCCGCGCCCGCCCGGCGGCGTACGAACACGGCCGCCATCGGGAGGGCGAAGACGATGGTGAGCGCACCGAGGGGCTGGACCAGGCTCAGCGGCCCGTACGCGAGGGCCACCACGTGCAGCAGGGCGCCGAGGCCGTTCAGCGCCACCGCGACCCACCAGCCGGCCCGCCGCAGCGGTGCGTACGGCCGGTCGGGCGTGCTCGCCGCGACCCGTTCCTGGACGATCGCGCCGGCCGCGTACGCCAGGGCGGACACGAGACAGAGCAGGACCGACAGCGCCAGTGCACTCATGAAGTCCACAATGCCCGACCGAACTTCGCTATTCCTCCGCCCACAGGCGGTCACGAGTAGTACTCCTGGCGTAGTACAGGAGTACTCGAGTCTGCGCGCCGGGCGGCAGCCTTCGGTAGCGGAAAGTGGCGGGACAAACGCACCGCGTGAGGTGAAGGGTGCCGGGTTTGGTTCCCGGCGCGTGCGATCCGTACAGTTCCTCTTTTGAGGACTTCCGCAGCAGGCGGATGCGGACGAGTGATCAAGGAACGCAGCGGCCATGACGGTGACCGAAGACAGCCAGGACCAGGGGCAGGCGTACGGACCCGGTATCGACCCCGAGCGGCTGGCCCTCTGTCTCAGTGTGCTCGACGAGCTGGACGAGCTCGACGTCGACCACCCCGACGCGATCACCGTACGCCGTGCCACCGCCGGTCTCTACCGCACGGTCAAGCAGCGCCGCCGCCAGGAGCGCCGCGCGGCCAAGACCGCCAACGACAAGGCCGTCACCGAGGCGACCGCGACCGGCTCCGCCGAGCGGATCGACGACGAGACCGAGGGCATCCTGCCCACCTCGGTCACGGAGGCCGGCCGGATCGCCGGGATACTCCAGCGCCCGCGCTCCTGCTACATCTGCAAGACGCGGTACGTCGAGGTCGACTACTTCTACCACCAGCTCTGCCCGAAGTGCGCCGGCGAGAACCGCGCCAAGCGCGAGGTCCGCGCCGACCTCTCCGGCAAGCGCGCGCTGCTCACCGGCGGCCGGGCCAAGATCGGCATGTACATCGCGCTGCGGCTGCTGCGCGACGGCGCCCACACCACGATCACCACCCGCTTCCCCAAGGACGCCATCCGCCGCTTCAAGGCCATGGAGGACTCGGCGGACTGGATGCACCGGCTGGAGGTCGTGGGCATCGACCTGCGCGACCCGGCCCAGGCCGTGGCGCTCGCCGACCAGGTGGCTGCGGCCGGTCCGCTGGACATCCTGATCAACAACGCGACGCAGACCGTGCGCCGCCTGCCCACCGCGTACGCCGCGCTCGTCGAGGGGGAGAGCGCCCCGCTGCCGGCGGGCGAGCTCCCCGCCCACCACGTCATCGGCGCGTTCAACTCCGGTGCGGTCGACGGCCTGGCGGCGCTGCCCGTCGGTGTGAGCGGGCTCGAGGCGCAGAAGGTCGCCGACCTCGCCCTGGTCGCGGGCAACGCCAGCCTCGAACGGCACCTCGACGGCACCGCCATCGACGCGGGCGGCCTGCTGCCGGACGTCGTGGAGACCAACACCTGGGTGCAGACCATCGACCAGATCTCCCCGGTGGAGCTGCTCGAGACCCAGCTGTGCAACTACACCTCGCCGTTCATCCTGATCAGCGCGCTCCGGCCGGCGCTGGCCGAGGCCGCGCGCAAGGCGTCCAGCGGGCGTGCGTACGTGGTGAACGTCTCGGCGATGGAGGGCGTGTTCAGTCGCGGTTACAAGGGCGCGGGCCACCCGAACACCAATGCCGCCAAGGCCGCGATGAACATGGTGACGCGGACCAGCGGCCAGGAGATGTTCCAGACCGACCGCATTCTGATGACCTCGATCGACACCGGCTGGATCACCGACGAGCGCCCGCACTTCGACAAGCTGCGCCTCGCCGAGGAGGGCTTCCACGCCCCGCTCGACCTGGTGGACGGTGCGGCGCGCGTCTACGACCCGATCGTGCGCGGCGAGGCCGGCGAGGACCTGTTCGGCGTCTTCCTCAAGGACTACGCCCCGGCGAACTGGTAGTCCGCCCCGGCCCCGGCCCTGCGGAGCTGGTGGTCCGCCCCGGCTCCGGCCCTTACGGCAGTCCCGCGATCGACCCCCTCGGCGAACCGAGGGGGTCGTTCCCGTTCCGGCCGTGAAGGGCCCCGTAGGCCCCCGCCGCGACCAGTTCCAGCACCGGCCGCCAGTCGTCCGGCATGCCCGGCTCCAGGCCCGCCGCACCGGCGCCGTCGTGCGCCTGGCGCAGGTTCGCCGCCGCCTCGCCGTCCGGACCGGCCGCCGCCGGGGCGTCGGCCCGGCGCTCGCCCCCGTACCCGTCCCGCCCTTGCAGCCGTAGCAACCGGGCCACCCGCTCGCCCAGCAACGGACGGACCGCCTCCGCCACATCGTGACCGCGCGGGGACGCTGCGTCACCCGGACGGAGCAGCTCGCCGAGATCCAGTACGAGGCCCGCGATCGGGAGCTCCTTGTCGAACGGATGGGCGCGGCGCAGCAGGGCCGCGGTTCGCAGTCCACGGCCGCCACGACAGGCCTGCAGAAGATCCATCAGCTCCGGAACGCTTGTGACGCGGGGCACTTCGAAGCTCCGTACTCCGGCCCCCGCCACCGCCGCTCCCTCCGTCGTCCCCGTGCGCATCCGGAGGCGAGCGGACCATGCTTGTCGCACCCGCGGGCCGACGACTTGCCGAACTCGCGGCGAAAACAAAAGGGCGACGTGGTTTTTGCCTTTCTATCGAGCGGGGGCCCGCTCATATGTGTACTCTGGGGCATCAGGCGGCCCCATCCGGGCCCCGCTCCACCAAGGCGCCACCGCGTCCGGAAACCCTTTCCTCCCAGCCCGGCGCGCCACGCCTGCCGGGTACGCGACACGAAGGAGTGCGCGGTGACTGAAATGACGAAGCCCGAACCGACGTTGATGGAGCGGACGGGATCGCGGACCAAGCCGCGAACCGACGAGCTCGGAAGCCTTGAGGTCTGGGCGCGGTCCGCCCCGATCAGGCTGGCGGGGTACGAGGACGACCTGGCGGAGGCACACATCCTGCCCGGCATCGACTGACCCGCAAGAGCGCGGTACGTGCGCCCCCGTGCCCATCCGCACCGGGGGCGCTGCCGCACCCCGAACGGTTCCCCGACCGCCTACGCCGTCAGCGTCATCGCTCAGGGCGATCATGACTTCCGCCGTACCCGAAGGCCGGGCAGGGTGAGGGACATGAAGCTGCTGATGCTGGGTGGGACCGAATTCGTAGGACGCGCGATCACCGAGGACGCCCTCGACCGGGGCTGGGAGGTGACCGTCTTCCACCGGGGCCACCACGCGCCCCCGCCGGGCACCTCCGCCCTGCACGGGGACCGCACCGCCCCCGGCGGCCTGGACGCCCTGGCCCGAGGGGAATGGGACCTCGTCGTCGACACCTGGGGCGGCGCCCCCACCGCCGTGCGCGACAGCGCCCGCCTCCTGCGCGAGAGGGCCGGACACTACGCGTACGTCTCCAGCCGCTCCGTGTACGCCTTCCCCGGCCCGGCCGGAGGTGACGAGTCCAACCCCGTGGTGGAGGGCTCGCCCGACGCCGCGTCCGTCGCCTACGCCGAGGACAAGCGCGGCGGTGAACTCGCCGCCCTCGAAGCCTTCGGCGACCGCGCCCTGCTGGCCCGGGCCGGGCTGATCCTCGGCCCCTACGAGAACGTCGGCCGACTGCCGTGGTGGCTCAACCGCACCGCCCGCGGCGGCCCCGTCCTCGCCCCCGGCCCGCGGGAACTCCCGCTCCAGTACATCGACGTGCGCGACCTCGCGCGCTGGACCCTCGACGCGGCCACCGCCGGGCACCACGGCCCCTACAACGTGGTCTCCCCGGCCGGGCACGCCACGATGGGCAGCCTCCTGGACGCCTGCGCCGCCACCACCGGCGGCGGCGCCGAACTGCGCTGGACCGACCCGGACCTGCTCGGCCGCGCCGGCGTCCAGCCCTGGACCGAGCTTCCCGTCTGGATCCCGGCGGGCGAGCTCCACGACTACATGCACAGCGGCGACGTGTCCAAGGCCCTGGCCGCCGGCCTGAAGTGCCGCCCGGTCGAGGAGACCGTGGCCGACACCTGGGCCTGGCTCCGCTCGCTCGGCGGGGTGGCCCCGCAGCGCCCCGACCGGCCGGCACCCGGCATCGACGCGGAGCGGGAAGCGGCGCTACTCGGGCTCTGACCAGGCCGCATCGGCGAGACGGGTGGGCGGCAGGTACTCGCGCAGCAGCGTGCGGTGCCACCACGCACCCGTCTCGCGCAACTCCCGCCAGGTGCTGAACCGGTAGCGGTACAGCAGGGCGCGGACGTAGCGCGGCGGGGTGTCCGGGAAGGGGTTGTGCCGCAGGAGCCGCAGAGTGTCCCGGTCGCCCGTCAGCAGCCGCTCCACGAACGGCCCGAACCACTCGCGCGCGTAGCCCGGGGAGAGCGCCGCGAACCACATCAGCCAGTCCAGGCGCAGATGGTAGGGGGCGAACTGGCGCGGGATCCGGCGCAGTTCCCCCGGTTTCCCCTTGAAGCCGTACTCCCGCCAGGCCCCGTCCGCGTGCGGTGCCCGCTCGGCGGTGCCCTCGATCACCACCTCGTCGCGGATCCGTCCCACCGTGCCGAACGCCCCGTAGGTGTTGACCAGGTGGAGTGCGTCGAAGGAGCGGTTCATCACCTGGCGGCGCGAGACCATGTTCAGCACCGGATGACGGCTGAGGACCAGCACCAGCACCGTCACGGCGCACACCAGGACCGCGAACCACACCGGCGAGGCCCGCGAGGCGGCGGCCGGGGGCGCTCCCGCGAGCCCGGTGAAGTCCACGGCCGACAGGGCCAGGGTGATCGTCAGCCAGTTCAGCCAGGCGAAGTTGCCCGACACCACCAGCCACAACTGCGTCGCCACGATGATTCCCGCGGCGTACGAGGCCACCGGCTGCGGGGTGAACAGCAGGACCGGGACCACCAGTTGCGTCACGTGGTTGGCCGCGCACTCCACCCGGTGCACCGGCCTCGGCAGATGGTGGAAGAACCAGCTCAGCGGCCCGGGCATCGGCTGCGTTTCGTGGTGGTAGTAGAGGCAGGTGAGCTTGCGCCAGCAGGAGTCCCCGCGGATCTTGATCAGCCCGGCCCCGAACTCCACCCGGAAGAGCACCCAGCGCAGCAGCCAGAGCACCAGCACCGGCGGCCCGGCCCGCGCGTTGCCCAGGAAGACCGCGAGGAACCCCACCTCCAGCAGCAGCGACTCCCAGCCGAAGGAGTACCAGGTCTGCCCCACGTTCACGATGGAGAGGTAGAGCAGCCACAGCAGCGCCCACATCCCCATGGCCACGGCCAGCGGCACCTCGTCCCCGGCCCCCGCCGCCAGCGCCGCGGCCAGGAGCGCCCCCGCCCAGGCGCACCCGGCGAAGAGCCCGTCCGAATAGCGCAGTTGGAACAGGCTCGGGGCGCGCCGGAACGGCACGTACCGCACGTAGCGCGGCACGGGCAGCATGCCCCGCGCCCCGATCAGGGCCCGGAACTGCAGGGCGGCCCCGACGAAGGCGAAGAGGTAGACACCGGCCAGGGCCCGCTGGAAGACCAGTCGGCCGAGCCAGTATCCGGGCGCCGTGAACCAGTCCATCGCCTCCAGTATCGGACCGGTCAGGCGGTTGCGGCCAGCCTGCGCACGTGGCGGCCCAGCCGGCGGGCGTAGGTCCGCTGGAGGAGGGGTACCACCGGGCCCCCGAGCCTGGTGTACCAGGCGGCCGGCCGGCTGAAGGCGGTCACGGTGAACCACACCGTGCCGTCGCCGTCCATGTCCACGACGAAGGACTCCTCCCCGCTCTCGGGGTGGCCGGTCAGCGTCCCGTACGCGAATCCCACGCGCGTGGGCTCGTACGCCGTCCAGATCACCTCGCACGGAGCGCTGATCCGCAGCGGGCCGAGGCCGATCCCGACCACCACCCGGCTGCCGGGGCGCACGGCCCCCGCGTCCGCCCGCACCCGCATTCCGGAGGTCCGGTGGGCGTGGAAGGTGGTCACCGCGACCCCGGCGGTCTCGAAGGCGGCCTGCCCGTGGCCGATCCGGGTGCGGTGGTGGAGGTGGTGGTAGCCGGCGGGCAGCGGGCGGTGGGCCGTCGCACCCCGGTCGGGGTAGCTGAGGGCGTCCCGGCCGGCGCTGATCAGGCGGGTCATGGCGCGGTCTCCTGTCGGGCGGTCTGCGGGTGGTCGGGGGCGGGCTCCGGTTGGTCGGAGGCGAGCTGCGGATGGTCCGGAACAGGGTGCGGACGGACTGGGACGGTCTGCGGAGGGTCCGGGGCGGTGTGCGGGTGGCCCGCGGTCAGCCGGCGCCAGGCCAGCACCGAGCACAGGGCGAACCCGAGGGCGTTGCCCAGGCCGTGGGTCGCGGCCATCCAGGTCAGGGTGGGGTGGGGGATCCCGGTGGCCTCGCCGGCCGCCCACCACAGGGCGAGCAGCATGGTGGCCACCAGGACCACGGCCGAGGCGGCGAGCAGCGCGCGGGTGGTCCGGTCGCGTCCGGCGGGCCGGACCTCCCGCCAGGTCGTCAGGGCCACGGCCCACATCCCGCCGGTCAGGACCACCGCGCCCGCCAGCTCGGCCCAGTCGTCGACGAAGTAGCCGAGGAGCACGAGCAGGGTGCCCGCGGGGACGCTGTACGCCGCCCAGCGCGCGCCCGGTCCGGGCGCCGCCGTCCGGCACACCAGGCCGGCGACCAGGGCGGCCGTGAATCCGGCGAAGTGGAAGTGGGGCACGGTGAGCGCCAGGATGTCGAGGTCGAAGCCGAAGAGCCGGTATCCGGCGCGCTCGGCGACCAGGGCGCTCCCGGCGACCGAGGGCGAGGCCAGCGCAGTGGCCACGGCGACCCCGGCGGGCCCGGGCGGCCGGCCCCGTCCGAACAGTGCGCCGGGGGACCGCGCCGCCAGGGCCAGACAGGCCGCCGCGTAGAGTACGGCCAGCGCGGTAGCGGGCCAGCCGCGCGGCAGCCACAGGCACACGGCCCCGAGGGCGGCCGGCAGCGGCCACAGGCGGGCGGTCCGGCGGAGCCCGACCGGGTCGATCAGGCGCAGGCCGGCCGGGACCACGTAGAGCATGCCCAGGGTGACGATCACGTTCACCAGCACCGTCACGGCGGATCCCCCCTCTCGTTGAACATGTTCAACTCCTGGTCACGACTCTACGGGGTTCCTTGAACATGTTCAAGAAGCGCTCCGGTTGCGGCCCTCGCGCTCATGCGGCAGACAAGAGGGAGCAACCGGGGCGAAAAGGGAGATCCACGTGCACGCACCGACACCTCCGACACCTCGTCAGGCGCCGCGTCGTCACGCACCGGCCGGCGCCGCTCTGTTGGCCGCCCTCGGCCTGTTCGCGGCCGGCTGCGGCGGTTCCGAGGAGAAGCGGGGAACCGCGGGGGCGGAAAACCAGGAGGTCCACCTCCAGCCCGTGGCCTCCGCGGGCCCCGCCCCCTTCACCGCCTCCTCGGCCACCGGTGAGTCCGCCCCCGTGCAGCCCCCGCTGCCCAACCCGACCGGACAGGGCATCCGCACGGTGAACGCGGCCACGCCCGGCCTCTACGGAGGCACCCAGCGGCTCGGCAGCTGCGACGTGGAACAGCAGGTCCGCTCCCTGACCGCCGACGCCGCCAAGGCCCGCGCCTTCGCCGAGGCCTCGGACATCGAACAGGCGAAGATCCCCGAATTCCTCCGAGGGCTCACCCCCGTCGTGCTCCGTGCCGACACCCGGGTCACCAGCCACGGTTTCCGCGACGGCGCCGCCGACAGCTTCCAGGCCGTACTCCAGGCCGGCACGGCCGTCCTCGTCGACGAGCACGGGATGCCCCGGGTCCGCTGCGCCTGCGGCAACCCGCTGCTCTCGCCCCTCGCTCCCAAGGGCTCCCCGGTGCACAAGGGCGACCCGTGGAACGGCTACCAGCCCAACCAGGTCGTGGTCATCGAACCCACCCCTCACGTCCTCAACAACCTGGTCATCGTCAACATCGCCGACAACACCTGGATCGAGCGCAAACGGGGCGACGACGGGGCCCAGGACCGCACCCCCGACGTGGTGCCCCCGTACGACCCGGCCGAGGGCATCCCCGACGGGCCCGTCACTCCCGCCGACCCCTGCCCGAGCCCCACCAGCAACAGCCTCGCCCGCACCGCGCCGCCGACGACGCCCGACGGCAGCCGGGGCGTGCCCGGCCCCGCGGCCACGGAATGCCCGCCGGATGCGCCGGGCACGCCCTCGGACCCGTCCTCGCCGGGCGACGGCGGGCGGCAGAGCCCGGGCCTGCCGCCGAATCCGGCGACTCCGCAGCAGCCGCAGCCGGACCTGCCCTCCGACCCGTTCTCCGAGGTGCCGTCCGAGGCCCCCTCCGACCTCCCCCCGGACGTTCCCCTCGACGGAACGGAGGCTCCGGGCGATCCCGCCGACCCGTTCGGCCCCTCCGATCCCGCCGACCCGGCCGACCCCACCGACCCCGGTCTCGTCCCGGACGGGCAGCAGCCGCCGCCCTCGGACCCCGGCTACTCGCTGGAGAGCGCCTGACCGGCCCGTGTGTCATGGTGGACCGGTGCCGAGCTCCGTATCGTTGCCGGACGACTGGCCCGCGCACCCGGACCGGTCGCTGGCACTGAACCGCATGGGCAGTTTCGACTGGGACCTGGTCACCGGGCTCATGCACCTGGACGCGGCGGCACTCGACGTCTTCGACACGGCCCCCGACGCGTACGACGGGCGGCCCGAGTCGCTGTCCCCGCGCGTGCCGCCCGCCGAGGCCGCCCGGCTCGACGCCCTCGTCTCCAGCGCGCTCAAGAGCCGCGAGGACAGTTACGGCGCCTACTTCCGCATCCGCTGCCACGACGGCCGGTTGCGCTGGACGCACACCCAGGGCCGCGTCATGCGCGGCCCGGACGGGCGCCCGTACCGGATCATCGGCATCGTCCGGGACGCCACCGAGGAGCTCAGCCATTCGGCGGAACGCCTCGGCCTCGACGAGGAACGGCGCCGCCAGACCTCGGTGGTCGAGAGCACCACCGCCGCCCTCGCGCACGCGCGGACCGTCCAGGACGTCATCGACGCGCTCGGCGACGCCCACGGTCTGGAACGGCTCGGCTCGATGGGCATGGTGATGGGCCTCGTCGAGGCCGGCCGGATCCACCTCGTCGCCGAGGGGCCGGAAGGCAGCTTCGTCCCGGGGACGCGGTACACACGGATCGACGAGCAGTACCCGATGAGCGAGGTCGTCCGCTCGCTCCAGCCGCGGTTCCTCGACTCGGCGCAGGAGTTCGAGACGGACTATCCTTCGCTCTGGTCGAAGATCGAGGGCATGCGGATCTCGGCGGCCGCCTACCTGCCGCTCATCGCCCAGGCCCGCCCGATCGGCGCGATCGGCCTGCTCTACCAGGACAAGGACGGCTTCACCCAGGAGGAGCGCAACCTCCTCGTCGCCCTGGGCAGCAGCATCGCGCAGAGCCTGCAGCGGGCCATGCTGCTCGAGCAGGAACACGACCTGGCCGAGGGCCTCCAGCAGGCGATGCTGCCGAGGAGGATCCCGTCGGTGCCGGGCGCGGAGATCGCCGTACGGTACCGCTCCGCCCGGATGGGCCAGGACATCGGCGGCGACTGGTACGACGTGATCCCGCTGCCGGGCGGCCGGGTCGGCGCCGTCATCGGGGACGTCCAGGGCCACGACACGCACGCGGCGGCGGTCATGGGCCAGCTGCGGATCGTGCTGCGGGCGTACGCCGCCGAGGGCCACTCGCCGGGCACGGTGATGGCGCGGGCCTCCGTGTTCCTGCACGAACTGGACACCGACCGCTTCGCGACCTGCACGTACGCGCAGGCCGACCTGTCGACGGGGGTGCTCCAGCTGGTCCGCGCGGGCCATATCGACCCTCTGCTGCGCACCCGGAGCGGGGACTGCCGCAGACTGCCGGTGGGGGGCGGGATGCCGCTGGGCCTGTCAGCGGAGTTCGGCCGCCTGGAGTACCCGGTCACCACGGTGGAGCTGGACCCGGGAGAAACGATCCTGCTGTGCACGGACGGCCTGGTGGAGCAGCCCGGCGCCGACCTCGACGACGGGATCCGGCTGCTCACGTCCCTGGTCCGCGGCGGCCCCGCGGACCTGCAGCTCCTCGCCGACCGGCTGTGCGGGGTCGTCGACGAGCGCGGCGGGGACGACGACATGGCGCTGCTCCTGCTGCGCCGCGAGGTGAAGGACACCCCGCAGGGCGGCGGCCGGCTCCAGCAGCACGTGGCGCCGGGGGATCCGGAGGCCCTGGTGGCGGCCCGCCACATGATCGGGGCGGCGGTGCGGGCGTGGGGTGCGCGGGAACGGGCCGACGAGATCGAGCTCGTCGCGGACGAGCTGATCGTGAACGCCCTGATGCACACGGACGGCCCGGCGATCGTGACCCTGCGGGTCCTGAGCGGCCCCGAGCGGCGGCTGCGGGTGGAGGTGGAGGACCGCTCCAGCGCGCTGCCGAGGCGGCGCGAGGCCGGGGAGTCGGGGGTGTCGGGGCGCGGGCTGATGCTGGTGGACCGGCTGGCGGACGTGTGGGGCGTGGAGTCGCGGGGGAGCGGCAAATGCGTGTGGTGCGAGTTCGTGGTGGGCTGACGCGTTCGTGGTGGGCTGACGCCTTCGTGGTGGGCTGGCCCGGGGCCCGGGGCGCGGGGCCCGGGGCGCGGGGCCCGGGGCGCGGGGCGCGGGGCGCGGGCGCGGGCCGGGTGCGCCGGGGCTGCGTGGTGCGGTGTCCGGCTGGGCCGGGGCCGGGGCTGACGCCCTGCCCGGTTCGCGTCCGGCGCCCCGCGGGGGCAGGCTGGGAGCATGCCGGAGCTGCCAGAGGTCGAGGCCCTGCGGGAGTACCTCGATGAGCACCTCACGGGGCGGGTGGTGGAGCGCGTCCTCCCGCTCGCGGTGAGCGTGCTCAAGACGTACGACCCGCCGCTGACCGCCCTCGAAGGGCAGACGGCCGGTGCCACCACCCGGTACGGCAAGTTCCTGGCCCTGCGCATCGGCGAGCTCCACCTCGTCACCCACCTGGCCCGGGCCGGCTGGCTGCGCTGGCAGGAGGCCCTGCCCGCGCAGCCGCCCCGACCGGGCAAGGGCCCGCTCGCCCTGCGCGTGGCCCTGGCGGGCGGCGGCGGCTTCGACCTCACCGAGGCCGGCACCCAAAAGCGCCTCGCCGTGTACGTCGTCCGGGATCCCCGGGAGGTGCCGGGCATCGCCCGCCTCGGCCCCGATCCGCTCGACGAGGCCTTCGACCGGGACGCCTTCGCCGCCCTGCTGGCGGGGGAGCGGCGCCAGATCAAGGGCGTGCTGCGCGACCAGAGCGTCATCGCCGGGATCGGCAACGCCTACAGCGACGAGATCCTGCACCGCGCCAAGGTGTCGCCCTTCAAACTGGCCGCGTCCTTCGACGAGGAGCAGACCACCCGGCTGTACGCGGCCGTCCAGGACACCCTGCGCGAGGCCGTCGGCCGGGCGCACGGAGTGGCCGCCGGGCAGCTCAAGGCCGAGAAGAAGAGCGGGCTGCGGGTGCACGGGCGGGCGGGGGAGCCGTGCCCGGTGTGCGGGGACACCGTCCGCTCGGTCTCCTTCGCCGACTCCTCCCTCGAGTACTGCCCCACCTGCCAGACCGGCGGGAAGCCCCTCGCGGACCGGCGCCTCTCGCGCCTCCTCAAATAGCCGCGCGTAGACTCCGGCACCATGGCCGAGGACCAGCAGCCGCCGCCGAGGCGGGAGATCGTCACCGGGGTGCCCCGGGGCACTCGCCGCCGGCCGCCCGCGCACACCCCGGCCCGCTCGGAGATCTCCGAGCAGACCACCCTGGGCGCCACCTACGTACGGGCCCTCATGCGCAGCCAGCTGCGCGCGGGGCTGGGAGCGCTGGCCGCGCTCGCGCTGACGGTCGGGACGCTGCCGCTGGTGCTGCTGCTGCCGCGCGCGGCGTCCGGACCGCTGGTGTGGGTGGCGCTGGGCCTGCTGGTGTATCCGGTGATGTGGCTGATCGCCCGCTGGTACGTCCTGTGCGCCGAGCGCAACGAGGCCGATTTCACCGGTCTGGTGACGGACCCCGCCGAAGCCCCGGGCCCGCGCCGCCCCGGATAGCCCGGGGTGCCCTCAGAACAGGTGCATCGCCAAGTGGCCCAGCGGGAGGCCGAGTTGCCAGGCCGGGGTCCACACGCGGGCGTTCTCGTCCAGTCCGGGCGGGGTGTCGGCGTGGCCGTGCCGTCCGGGGTCGAGGTTGGTGGCGAACAGTTCCGTGCGGTCCAGCCAGCGCCAGGCCGCCCGGGCCAGCTCCAGGTCCGGTTCCTCGGCGCGGCCGCGCTCCCGGGCCTCCTCGCCCAGTGCCAGGAACCGGGTGTGCACCCAGTCCCGCCACGGGTGGTTGTACGCCGTCAGGGAGAGCCACTCGTCGAGCTGCGAGACCACCCGGATCCCGGAGAGTTCCCCGGCCGCGTCCGAGAGGTAGATCGTCAGCGCGAGCGTGTCCCGCCCCGCCCGGAACTCCAGGGTGCTGACCGGGATCAGCCGGCCCGTGCGCAGCAGTTCGTCTGCGATGTACTCGGCGTAGAGCCAAGCCATGGGCACCGCGAGCCCGCCGTCACTGGTGCCGTTCATACCCTCGGGCTGCACCGTTCCACCTTCTCCCGCGTGTAGCGTCCCGACCGTCGGTCCTGAGCCTTCACCGACCGGCTCGCCGGGCGGGGGATGTTTACTCAACTTGAACGGTCTGATGCCTCATTCCATGCGGTTTCTGTCCGGTCCGCGTGCATTCGAGGCGGTCTTCGCTCCCTTCGTCGGGGTTCGCGGCTCCCGTCGGGCTCAGGCGCCGAGGCCGTACCCGTACCCCTGGAGGTCCTTCCGCAGGGCGCGCAGGGCGTAGTGCGTCCGGGACTTGACGGTTCCGGCCGGTATGCCGAGCTCGGCGGCGGCCTCCGCCACCGAGCGGTCCCGGAAGTAGACCTGCACGAGCACCGCGCGGTGTTCGGGGCCCAGGGAGCCGACGGCGCGCCGGACGTCGATCGCCGTGACCGACCCGGCCACCGCGTCCTCGGGAGCGGGCGCCTGCTCCAGACCCTCGGGGTCCACTTCCTGGGGCCGTGACAGGCGGGCCCGGCGCGCGTCGATCGCGAGCCGCCGGGCCACCGTGAAGAGCCATGGCCGCATGGACGCGTGCCCGCTCGACACGACCTCCGGGTGCTGCCAGACCCGTACGAGGGTCTCCTGGACGAGGTCCTCGGCGCGCTGGGCGTCCCCCGCGGTGAGCCCGACCAGGAAACCGAACAGGGCCCGGCCGTGATCGCGCTGGAGTTCGGCCAGGGTCTCGGGGTCGGTACGCCGAAGGGTCGGGGAGAGCGGCACGAGGGGCTCCTTCCGGGGTGCGTGGAGATCCGTGGACGAGGTCGACGCATCCACCCTGACCTGCGCGGAGCCCCGACGGGAACCATCCGGTCCGGCCGGTGCGCCCAAGCACCCGGGTCGTCCGGTGGGCGGCTGGGCCGGGCGGTGAACGGTCGAACGGCGCGGCGAACGGCAGGGGCGTCCGGCCTGCGCCATCGGAGTGGGCGCGCCGCAAGCGGACGGAGCCGCTCCTTGACTATTGACGTCTTGTTATATGGATTACGAGAGATCAGATAGTCATACGAATGAGAGTCGGGGTCCCGGATGACCAAGCGCACCCGACGGGCTGCCACCCTCCTGTCGGCCCTCCTGCTGTCGGCCGCCGCCGGCTGCTCGGCCGCGGGGGGACCGGCGCCGGCGCGCCTCGGGGAATCCGGCGGACCGGCCGCTTCCACTGCCGCCGGGTCTCCCGCGGCCAAGGGGTTCACGCTGGTCGCGAGCGGCGACGTACTGCCGCACACCTCGGTCATCCAGTGGGCGGCGAAGGACGCGGACGGGGACGGGCACGACTTCCGGCCGATGTTCTCCGGAGTCAAGCCCGTGGTCTCCGGCGCGGACCTGGCCCTGTGCCACATGGAGACCATTTACGGCGAGGAGGGCGGGCCCTTCTCCGGCTACCCCGCCTTCGTCTCCCCGCCGAGCGTCGCCGACGCGCTCAAGGACACCGGGTACGACGGCTGCTCCACGGCCTCCAACCACACCCTGGACGACGGGGCCGACGGGCTGCGCCGCACGCTGGACCGGTTCGACAAGGTGGGCCTGAAGCACGCCGGGTCGGCCCGAACCGCGGCGGAGGCGGCCACGGTGACCACGTACACGGCCGGCACCGCCAAGGTCGCCCACCTCGCGTACACCTACGACACCAACGGGTACCCGATGCCCGAGGGCCAGCCGTGGGCCGTCAACCTGATGGAACAGGACAAGGTCGTCGCGGACGCGCGGGCGGCCCGGAAGGCGGGCGCGGACGTGGTCCTCGTCAGCCTCCACTGGGGCACCGAGTGGCAGACCGCCCCGGACGAGAAGCAGCTCTCGCTCGGCAGGGCGCTGACCGCCTCGCAGACCGGCGGACGCCCCGACGTCGACATGATCCTCGGCACGCACGCGCACATCCCGCAGCCCTACGAGAAGGTCAACGGGACGTGGATCGTCTACGGCATGGGGGACCAGGTCGCGGGCGAGATGTTCAACTACTCGGGCGCCCGGGACATGCGCGGCAACTACGGCTCGATCGGCCGCTTCACCTTCGCCCCGCCGGCCGCACCCGGACAGCGCTGGCAGGTCACCAAGGCCGAGTTCGTCCCGCAGATGATGGACCTCTCCATCGGCCGGGTCGTCAACCTCCCGGCCGCCCTGGCCGAGGACCCCGACCGGAGCGAGTACGAGACCGCCCAGGACGCCATCACCGAGGCCGTCCTCAGCCGGGGCGCGGCCAAGGACGGCCTCACCCTGGCGAAGTAGCAAGCGGGGCAGTGCGCGGCCCCCTCACGCCACCACGGTCACGGGCCCGCCTCCCGCCGCGAACAGGCCGATCGCCCCGGGCCCGCGACGCGGCGGCCCGCCCGTACCCAGGCGCTCCCCGGTACGCCGGCCGGGGACCGTGACCCGTCCACGCCCGCCGGGACCACCCGGGCCGCTGCCGTGGCCGGCGGGCTCGGCGAGCGGAGCGCCGCCGCCCTCCCTACAGTGCGAACCATGAGTGCCACCGTGGAGCAGACGCGCGGAACCCGCAACCGCTTCCTGAACCGCGTACCCGACGGATTCGGAGCGTTCTTCGGGACGCTCGGTCTGCTGTGCGCCCTGTTGGCGCTCTCCCCGACGCTGCGGCGCCTTCTGCGGCACGTCGTGCGCTTCCTCGACCTCGTCGTCGTACCGGTCAGCGCCAACCTCGCCTACGCCGTCTTCCTCTTCCTGCTCGCCGCGGCCCTCGGCACCCGCAAGAAGGTCGCCTGGTGGATCGTCGTCACCTATCTGGCCCTGCTCATCCTCGACGACGTGGTCGACATCGCCGTCGGCGACTACTGGATCGGCTTCTCCTCCCTGGCCCTGGCCGTCGCCGCCATGGGACTGCTGATCGCCGCCCGCAACGAGTTCTACGCGGCCTCACGGCCCGGGGCCCTGTGGCGCGCCCTGATGGTGCTCGGTCTCGGCCTGCTGGCGGCGGTCCTCGTCGGCTGGGGGCTCGTCGCGCTCTTCCCCGGCAGTCTGCCCAGGGGCCAGTGGCTGGACTGGGCCGCCAAACAGGTCTTCGGCGGCCTGTTCTCCGCCCGTGAGTTCGACGGCCGGCCGCCCCGCCCGCTGTACTTCCTGCTAGGCCTGTTCGGCGCCCTCGCCCTGCTGAACGCCGCCGCGACCCTCTTCCGCTCCCAGCGCCTGACCGCGGCCCTGCACGGCGACGAGGAGCCCCGCATCCGCGCCCTGCTGGGCGCCTACGGCCGCAACGACTCCCTCGGCTACTTCGCCACCCGGCGCGACAAGGCCGTCGTCTTCGCCCCCAACGGCATGGCCGCCGTCACCTACCGCGTCGAAGCCGGCGTCTGTCTCGCCAGCGGCGACCCGGTGGGCGATCCCGCCGCCTGGACCCCCGCCATCGACGCCTGGCTGGCCGTGGCCGGCCGCTACGGCTGGCAACCCGCCGTCATGGGCGCCTCCGAGGAGGGCGCCACCGCCTACGGCCGGTCCGGACTCAGCGCGCTCCAGCTCGGCGACGAGGCCATCCTGCACGTCGCCCACTTCGACCTCGACGGCCGCGACATGCGCGTCACCCGCCAGGCCGTCAACCGCGTCAAGCGCACCGGCGCCACCACCCTCATCCGCCGCCACTCCGCCCTCTCCGAGGACGAGATGCAGATGATCGTGGACCGGGCCGACCGCTGGCGCGACACCGAGACCGAGCGCGGCTTCTCCATGGCCCTGGACCGGCTCGGCGACGCCGCGGACGGGGACTGCCTGCTCGTCGAGGCCTTCGACGCCGAAGGAGAGCTGATCGCCCTGCTCTCCTTCGTCCCGTGGGGCAAGGACGGCATCTCCCTCGACCTGATGCGCCGCGACCGGGCCGCGCCCAACGGGGTCATGGAGTTCATGGTCGCCCAGCTGTGCGCCGCCGCCCCCGGTCTGGGCGTGCGCAGGATCTCCCTCAACTTCGCCGTCTTCCGTTCCGCGTTCGAGGAAGGCGGCCGGATCGGCGCCGGCCCGGTTCTCAAGCTGTGGCGCAGACTGCTGCTCTTCTTCTCCCGCTGGTGGCAGCTGGAGGCCCTCTACCGTTCGAACGTCAAGTACGGCCCCGAGTGGTACCCGAGGTTCCTCTGCTACCAGGACGCCGGCTCGCTCGCCCGCGTCAGCCTCGCCTCCGGCATCGCCGAGGGCTTCGTCTCGGTGCCGAGCCTGCGGACCCTGTGGGGCAACGGACACCCCAAGGGCCTGACCGCCCCCGCCACCACCGAAGGACTGCCCTCGCTCGCCTCCCTGAACCTGGACGCCGTCGGAGAAGAGGCGGCGGCCGCACAGACCGAGCGGCTGCCCGAACAGGTACGCGTGCGCCACGACAAGCTCGAGCGCATCCGCGCCGCCGGCACCGACCCCTACCCGGTCGGCATCCGCGCGCGCACCCACACCGTGTCCGAGCTGAAGAGCACCCTGCCCGAGTTCCCGCCCGGCACCCGTTCCGGGGAACAGGCCACCCTCGCCGGACGCGTGATGGTCGTACGCGACCTCGGCGGCGTGGTCTTCGCCGTCCTGCGCGACTGGTCCGGGGACGTGCAGCTGATGCTCACGCGCGACGAGGCCGGGGCCGAGGTGCTGGACTCGTTCACCTCCCAGGTCGACTTCGGCGACCACGTGGTCGCCACCGGCGAGGTCGGCACCAGCAAGACCGGCGAACCGTCCCTCGTCGTCCGCTCCTGGCAGCTCACCGGCAAGTGCCTGCGCCCCCTCCCGGACAAGCGCAAGGGCCTCGCCGACCCGGAGGCCCGCGTCCGGCGCCGCTACCTCGACCTCGTCGCGAGCCCCGAGGCGCGGGACGTCGTACGGGCCCGCTCCACCGCGGTCCAGGCGCTGCGCCAGGGACTGCTGGAGCGCGGCTACCTGGAGGTCGAGACCCCGATGCTCCAGCAGATCCACGGCGGGGCCAACGCCCGGCCCTTCCGCACCCACATCAACGCCTACGACCTGGACCTGTACCTGCGCATCGCCCCCGAGCTGTACCTCAAGCGGCTGTGCGTCGGCGGCATGGAGAAGGTCTTCGAGATGGGCCGCACCTTCCGCAACGAGGGCGTCTCCTACAAGCACAACCCCGAGTTCACGATGCTGGAGGCCTACCAGGCCTTCGCCGACTACGACGTGATGCTCGACCTCACCCGCGAGCTGATCCAGGGCGCCGCCACCGCCGCCTTCGGCTCGCCCGTCGCCCACAAGGCGGGACCGGACGGAAAGCTCGTCGTCCACGACATCTCCGGACCCTGGCCGGTCAAGACGATGTACGGGGCGATCAGCGAGGCACTCGGCGAGGTGGTCGACGCCGACACCGAGGAGCACGTCCTGCGCAGGCTGTGCGACCGGGCGTCCGTGCCGCACGCCCCCGACGACACCCGCGGCGACGTGGTCCTGGAGATGTACGAACGGCTGGTGGAGGAGCGCACCAAGCTGCCGACCTTCTACAAGGACTTCCCGACCGACGTCTCCCCGCTCACCCGCCAGCACCGCCAGGACCCGAGGCTCGCCGAGCGCTGGGACCTGGTGGCCTTCGGCACCGAACTGGGCACCGCCTACTCGGAGCTGACCGATCCGGTCGAGCAGCGCCGCCGGCTCACCGCCCAGTCCCTGCTGGCGGCGGGCGGCGACCCGGAGGCGATGGAACTCGACAACGACTTCCTGGATGCGCTCGAGTACGCGATGCCGCCGACCGGCGGACTGGGCATCGGCGTGGACCGCCTCGTCATGTTCCTCACCGGCCTGACGATCCGCGAGACGCTGCCGTTCCCCCTGGTGCGGCGCGGCTGATCGGGTGAGGGGGAAGGGGCGCGTCCGCGCCTCTCGACATCTGCGGCGATGTCGTTGATACGTAGTAATAATGAAAAATGACGAGCCGACAGTAGGGCGACGCGCGCTCCTGCGTACCGCCGTCTTCCTCGGAGTCGCGGCCGCCGCCGGGCTGATCGACGCGGGCGGCGAGGGTGCCGCGCCCCCGCCCGGCTCCGGCCCCGCCCCCGCGGCCGGCCCCGGCCCGCATCCCGCGGCCGGCCCCCCGGGGGCGCTCGCCGACGGGAGACTCGAGAAGAGCTACCGTCTGCGGCCCATGACCGCAGAAGCCCCCCTCCGCCCGCCCCTCGCGAAACCGGCCGTCCGGACCCGCCCCATCCTCGCACTCCCGCCCGGCGCCGCCACGGGCAACTCCATGGTGCTCACCTTCGACGACGGGCCCGACCCCCGCTACACCCCCGGGATCCTCGACACCCTCGCCCGGTACGGCGTGCGCGCCGTGTTCTTCGTCTGCGGGGAAATGGCCACCGAGAACCGCGACCTGCTGCGCCGGATGGCCGCCGAGGGCCACGTGATCGGCAACCACACCTGGACCCACCCGCTCATCCCCCGGCTCAGCCGGCCCGCCCTCGTCTCCGAGATCGGCCGCACCAGCGAGGTCGTACAGCAGACGGTGGGCGAGGCACCCGTATGGTTCCGCGCGCCGTTCGGGGCCTGGAACCGGGCCGCCTTCGAGATCGCCGCCGAACTCGGCATGGAGCCGCTCGCCTGGACCGTGGACACCCTGGACTGGAAGGAGCCGGGCACCACCACGATCATCTCCCGGGTCCTGGAGGGCGCCGGACCGGGCGTGATCGTCCTGTCACACGACGCGGGCGGCAACCGCTCCCAGAGCGTCCAGGCCATCGGCGCCTACCTCCCCCAACTCCTCGCCCGCGGCTACCGCATGACCCTCCCGACGCTCCCGCCGCGCTAGGTCGTTGAAGACCCACCCTGCTGCCGTGGGCCGCAGAGGTGCGCCTTCCCGGTCGCAGTGGCGGCCCCGTGACCGGGAAGGCGGCGGGCGGGTTCAGCGGGTTTCCACCATGCGGGCGAAGACGACCACGTTGCCCTCGTAGCCGCGGGACTTCGAGTAGCCGCCGCCGCAGGTGATCACCCGGAGTTCCGCGTGCCCGGTGTCCCCGTACACGCGGGCTCCGGGGAAGGCGTCCTTGGAGAACACCTCCACGCCGTACACCTCGAACACCGCGGTGCGCCCGTCGTACCGCTCCACCTCGACGTGGTTGCCCGGCTTGACCGAGCCCAGGCCGTAGAAGACCGCCGGGCCCTGCGTGTTGTCCACGTGGCCCACGATCACCGCCGATCCCCGCTGGCCCGGCGCGATGCCGTTGAGGTACCAGCCGGCCAGATTGCGGTCCTGCGGCGGCGGGGCGTCGATCCAGCCCTCCGCGTCCAGCCCGACCGTCATCACCGGGGCGTCCACGTTGATCGTGGGGATCCGGATGCGCTGCACCGACGAGTGCTCCAGCACCTCCAGGTCCGCCGGCGCCTGCGGAGGGTTCGCCGGCAGCTGGTCGGCCGTCACCGCGACGGCCGAGGCCGCGGTGGGCTGGGGCGGCCCGTCGTCGAGGTCCACACCGTTGCGCACCATTGCGAGGCCGGTGAGCATGACCAGGGCGATGACGCCCCACGGTGAGAACTTGCGTGACTGCCCGGTCTCGTCCTCGCCCATCGTTCTCCCTTCCCGACGCGGGGGTCCCGACCCGCGATCCTGTCCCGCCCCCGTACGCCCTACTTCACGCACGTTAAGGCCGCCCCGGCGGGACGGCGAGAGGGGAAGGGCGAACGGGTGGCGCATCCGGAATGCGGCCGGAAGGGGTGCGCCCATCCAGGTAATCGTCACATAAATGCCTGACGGGTCGTGACCTGCGGATCCGTCAGCTCCGGCGCCCGCGCTTCGGCGTGTCGCTCAACCGGGCGGCCCAAAGGCGGACATGCGGAGGTTGCAGACCGCCCCGAGGGTTCAGATGGGAGGCGTTCTCGTCGATCATCCGGGGCCGACGCTCCGGGGCGCTTTCCGCTGGAGGTTCCACCATGCGTGTCTTGCGCGCTCTCACCGTGGCGGCGGCAACCTGCGCCGCGATCGGCCTCAGCACTCCGTTCGTCTCTGCGAACAGCTCCCCATTCGGCGGGGACGTCGGCCGTGGCGGGGACGGCGGCCGCGGCCCGAGCAACGTCTCCGTCAACCCGTTCGCCGTGCACCAGGGCTCCACGATGCAGGTGAGCGCGGCGGGCTGCGGGCACGGCGGTACCGTGACCTCGCACGGCAACTTTCCGCCGGCCAACCTGTCCGCGGGGTCGATCGGTTTCGCCACCGTCCGGATCTTCAACCACGCGTCTCCGGGCACCCACACGCTGTCGGTCAAGTGCAACGACAGCAGCCTGGTCGCCACGGCCCGCTTCCGGATCCTCGAGGGCCGGCCCTCGCAGGGCGGCCTCGGCGGGTCCCTCGGCCCGTCCACCGCCGAGACCGCCATCGGCGCGGGCCTCGTCGGCTCGGCGGCCCTCGGTGCCGGCGCCCACGTGCTGCGCCGTCGCCGCCCGATCCGCGGCCGGGTCTGACCGGCCGACCTCCCCGGTCAGACCCCTCGGGGGTGTTTTCCGGGAACGCACCCCCGCCCCCCGGGGCGCCCCGCGCAGGGCCCGCGCCGCGGGCGC